>NC_020888.1:3430000-3730000 GCF_000355675.1 Thalassolituus oleivorans MIL-1
CGTGACCATTAGAGCGATCAATAGAAAGTTAAATGCCCACGTTCCTGTTAGCCATACCAAAGCTTTGCCAGGCTCAGGACCAAGTAAATCCCACTCTCCTGTTTGAATACGAATAACTAACTGCAAAATGTAGAGTGCCGGCAGTGCTGAGAGACCAGTAATTATAAATCGACGCCAAAGTACAGGCACCGACGTTATCTTATTAGAGATAGCGCTAAGAATGGACATACCTTTCCTCGAGTCTTAATGGAGACAAATAACCGCTTTCTATCATGTATTAATAGAAGCGGCGCAAGTCCATTCCACTATAGAGGCCTTCGACCTCACTGGCGTAGCCATTAAACATTTGTGTTGGTATGCGGTTGGCGCTAAACAATCCATTTGGCAAGCGCCGCTCGGAAGCCTGACTCCAGCGCGGATGATCGACCTTGGGATTGACGTTGGCGTAGAAGCCGTATTCTTGTGGGGCAAGATCATTCCAAGTCGTACTAGGCATTTCTTCAACAAAACGAATGGCGACGATAGACTTAATGCTTTTAAAACCGTACTTCCATGGCACGACTAAACGCAATGGTGCACCATTTTGATTGGGCAAGATTTCACCATATAAGCCGACAGCCATAAGCGTTAAAGGATGCATGGCTTCATCCATACGCAAGCCTTCTTTATATGGCCAATCGATGGTTGAAAACACTGAGCGCTGGCCCGGCATTTGTTCCGGATCTTCAATGGTGGTGAATTCGACATACTTAGCCGAAGATAAAGGCTTAAAACGTTTCAACAATTCAGCCAGAGGGAAGCCAATCCAGGGAATCACCATTGACCAAGCTTCGACACAGCGTAAGCGATAGATACGCTCTTCTAAATCCAACGGCTTCAGAATATCTTCAAGGGTAAACTGCCCCTTCACTTCGCATTCGCCGCCAATCTCTACCTTCCAGCCGTCGGTCTTAAAATCGCCGGCATACCGTGACGGATCTGTTTTACCTGTACCAAATTCATAGAAATTATTGTACTGAGTCACGGCACTGTATGGTGAAAGCGTTTCGTCTTTACCCCAAGCGGTTTCGGACGCGGCAAGAATTTGTTTTTGCAATTCATTTGGGCTGGATAATGCGGGTTTTCCGTCAGCCGATTGGATTGCCAACACAGGAGATGTCGCTAGCGCTGCAGCAGATGTTAAAGCCCCCGTCATAAACTTACGGCGATTAAGATAAGTCGATTTCGGCGTTATTTCAGAAGGAAGGATGTCGTTCGCTTTACGTTGCTGAATAATCATAAGTATTCCTAAATTTAAGGCCGCTACTGCGGCCTATGATATATAGAGAGATAACTATTCAGTCGGTAGGGTTCCCTATTTCTTACAACCCAATTGCTAAATTAACTGTTTCTCCGCTCTTTCAACTTCGTCCATCCCTCGTAACATGGTCCGGATAACGCATAAACAACAAAAACACCCAGTAACACTTTAGCCGGATCAATAGATACGATAACAAAGACAAACACTACGGCGAGCATTGCGACAAATGGCACCTTACCGCGCAGATCGAGCCCTTTAAAGCTGTGATAGCGAAAGTTACTAACCATAAGCAACCCTGCAGTAGGAACGACAACCGCCATTAACCACGCGATCTCACGACCAGGCATTCCAGATTCACTAAACACCCATACGGTACCTGCAACAATAGCCGCTGCTGCTGGACTCGCTAACCCGGTGAAGAAATTCTTATCCGCTACCGCTAGCTGCGTATTGAAACGAGCAAGGCGCAATGCCGCACCTGCACAATATACAAAAGCCGCGACCCAACCGACTTTACCGAGATCTTGTAATGCCCAACTAAAAGCAACAAGCGCTGGCGCTACACCAAATGACACCATATCCGCCAAGCTATCGTACTCAGCGCCAAAATCGCTTTGGGTATTAGTTAAACGCGCAACACGTCCGTCGAGACCATCAAGAATCATCGCAACAAAAATCGCGATCGCTGCATTCTCAAAATGACCATTCATTCCGGCGACTACGGCATAGAAGCCAGAAAACAAAGCGCCGGTAGTAAATAAATTCGGCAATAAATAAATACCTTTGCGATCCCGTTTTACCGGCTGCAAAGGCGTTTCCGTTGTATTTTCATTACTGTCGTCGTTGTTAATCAAGGACACAACCTTATGCTCTTCGTGATTCATGGAGACTCTCTCAAATCGAGACTCATATTAAGACTAGCCACTATTATGAGCTATTAGCCGCAAAGGAGCCATCAGCCAGCCTATTTTTAGAAATAACTTGGTTCGCTAACGAGTTGCAGTTTGCCACAAGGCTTGCAGCAATGGTTCCTGTAATCGCTGACTTTGCGCACAAAGTCCTACTGCGAACGGCTCTAGCTCAGGCTGCACGTTCAAAATCCGAACTCGACTCGCCATAGGACTATTATGAAGCACTAATTCAGGAACGACACCAACACCAACACCGAGCGCCACCATACTTACAATCGCCTCATTACCGGATACTTGCGCATAGATATGGGGCTTTACTCCGCGGGCATCAAACCAATGGTTCACACGGGTCCGCGCCAAACCCGACTCTGATAACACCATAGGCACCGTAGACCAATCAATCTCTGCCTGAGTAATTTGCGGCACAGTCCCGAGCGAGCGTGGCGCAATAAATAGCAGAGGTGACGGCGTAATGGTTTTAAAGGTTAGCCCTGAGGATAGCTGTTCAGGACGAGCGGCAATAACCACATCAGCGTCACCGGACTCAACCCGAGGAATCGATTCTGCCGCATCCCCCGTGTGAATACGCAAATCCACCTTAGGATAGCGCTCCCGAAAACGCGTTAATAAGTCAGCAAGGAAACTATAGCTCGCCGTTACCGAGCAATATAAGGTGATAGAACCCGTCATATCACTGACTTCTGTATTCACGGCGGCGCGCAGAGCATCCCAAGCAGCTAACGTTTGCTCCGCGTGCTGACGAAACAATTCGCCTGCTGGGGTTAATACCAGCGGCTGGGCATCGCGCTTAAACAAAATGGCACCTGCTTCTTGCTCCATACGCGCTAAGCGCCGACTCAAAGTTGACGGACTAGCATGCAACTGCTGACTGGCGCGCCCGAGATTTTGCTGCGCAGCAATGCTAATAAACACCTGCAAGTCTTTGTAATCCATATTAATTCTCGGCTCGCGAATAATTGCACCTCACGTATTGCAAAAAATGCAACGTGATAACGCAAATATAGCATTTTACGCAACACGATTCTTCCCCTATCATTCCGCGCAAACTTGCTAAACATTCACTTATGAAGGAGATAGAGCATGGGTAATAACTACTTCAACACTCTAAACCTACGCGAAAAGCTGGATCAGCTTGGTCGCTGTCGTTTTATGGACCGTTCAGAATTCGCTTCAGAAGCAGAATTCCTGAAAGGCAAAAAAATTGTCATCATCGGTTGTGGTGCTCAAGGTTTAAACCAAGGTTTGAACATGCGCGACTCTGGCTTAGATGTTTCTTACACTCTGCGTGCTGCTGCTATCGCTGAAAAGCGTCAGTCTTGGAAAAACGCAACTGACAACGGTTTCACTGTTGGCACATACGAAGAATTGGTTCCACAAGCCGACTTGCTGGTAAACCTAACCCCAGATAAACAGCACACTGATGTTGTTACGACCGTAATGCCTATGATGAAACAAGGCGCTTGCTTAGGTTACAGCCATGGCTTCAACATCGTTGAAGAAGGCATGCAAATCCGTTCTGACCTAACCGTTGTAATGGTTGCTCCTAAGTGCCCAGGTTCAGAAGTTCGTGAAGAATATAAGCGCGGCTTCGGTGTTCCTACATTGATCGCCGTTCACCCAGAAAACGATCCAAAAGGTGAAGGCTGGGATATCGCTAAAGCATGGGCCGCGGGTACTGGCGGTCACCGCGCTGGCTGTCTGGAATCATCTTTTGTTGCTGAAGTTAAGTCTGACTTAATGGGCGAACAAACCATCCTTTGCGGCATGCTGCAAACTGGCGCCATCCTTGGCTTCGAGAAAATGGTTGAAGACGGTATCGACGAAGGCTACGCCGCTAAGTTGATCCAATACGGTTGGGAAACAGTGACAGAAGCGCTGAAGTACGGCGGCATCACTAACATGATGGATCGGCTATCTAACCCAGCTAAAATTTTGGCCTTCGATATGGCTGAAGAACTAAAAGAATTGATGCGTCCTTTGTTCCGCAAGCATCAAGCGGACATCATCAGCGGTGAGTTCTCTAGCACTATGATGGCTGACTGGGCGAACGATGATAAAAACCTACTCACTTGGCGTGAAGAAACGTTAGCAACTGGCTTTGAAAAAGCGCCAGCATCTGACGTTGCTATCGACGAACAAGAATACTTCGACCACGGCATTTTATTAGTTGCCATGATCAAAGCAGGTGTTGAGCTAGCGTTTGAATCTATGGTTGAAAGCGGCATCGTTGAAGAATCTGCGTACTACGAGTCTCTGCACGAAACTCCGTTAATCGCTAACACCATCGCGCGTCGTAAACTGTACGAAATGAACGTGGTTATTTCAGACACGGCTGAATATGGTAACTACCTATTCTCTCACGCTGCAGTGCCACTGTTGCGCGAGAAGTTCATGCCGCACATCAGCACTGACGTTATCGGTAAGGGTTTGAAAAACAAATCTAACTCTGTCGACAACAAGCGCTTGATTGAAGTGAACGAATTGATCCGTAACCACCCAGTTGAGTGGATCGGTCAAGAACTTCGTGGCTACATGACCGACATGAAAGCGATTGTAGAAGCGTCTAACTAAGACCTCCTGCATCTGCGCAAAAGCCCTACCGAGCAATCGGTAGGGCTTTTTTATGGGTAATGCATCATCAATTGCGATTAAGCAACGCGAAAACCATTACGGCCGCTGTGCTTAACCTCATACATTGCATGATCCGCAGCACTCATTAATTCCTCCCAGCGGTCATGCCTTAACGAACCAACAGAAATACCAACGCTTGCGGTGACCGCTTCAATTTCTGGCCATTCGGTAAACTGTAAATCCTTTAAGCACTCAAATAAGCGGTGCACAAAACGCTGGGCACCATCAAGGTCACAATCCACCAGCAATAAAGCAAATTCCTCTCCGCCTAAACGTCCCATACGATCTTGACCACGACGCAGACTACGCAATAACGCACCAAACTGACGTAACACTTCATCACCAGCCGCATGTCCAAAGTTATCGTTCACTTCTTTGAACTTATCCAGATCAATCCACAACATTGCCACCTGCGAATGCAGACCCGTTAGCTGTTTCATTTGCTCAATAAAAGCGCGCCGATTCAATAAGCCAGTAAGGGCATCAATATTCGCCAATACCTGTAACTGCGCATTGGCGTTTTGCAGAGCTTCTGCTTTGTCTTTTAAGTCTTGAGTTCGCTCACTCACTCGTATTTCAAGCTCTCTATTCGCTTGGGTTAGTTGGCGACTCAATGATTCTATTTGGCGCCGCTGCCACACACGAAACATCAAAAAATTAATCGACTGAGCCAGTACAAACACAACTAAGCCACCATACATCCAGGGCTCACCTTGCACCTCGCGATTAACTAGCAATACATCATGAACAACGGCCACCGCAGGGCATAGCAATCCCAATGTTAAAAACCAAGCCCCCTTGCGCTTACGCACCAGCGCCCGCAACAACCAACCACTACCAATTAAAACGCTGGCCAAAATCAGTAAGCTAAAAATATGCAGAAGTGCAGTAAACCAAGCGATTTCAAGCGCCAAACAAAGTAACGCCGAAGCCAGATAAGGTATGGATAAAATAACTAACGTGCGACGATGAATATCGCGCGGATAACAGCTTCGCAACCAACCAAAAAAGAACACTGGGGTTAACAGCATGGTGATATACACCAAGCGGATATGCCATTCCCAGGGGAAGTTAAAATCAAATAACCAATACAGTGCACCGTGCGAAGAAATACTAATTCGCAAGCCAAGCACGCAGGCAAATAGACCCAGCCACAAGCCTGCACGGTCCCGAGTATCGACAGCGAACTCAAGCAACAGCAGCAATGCCATTATCAGCATTAAACCGGCTACCACGCCCTCATAAACCAACATACGATTAAATCGTTCAGCGATATTTGAAGCCTTACCGAGTGTTAAGCTTTGCCAAGCGCCACCACTAAAATGCTTGGCGTTAGCAACCTGTAAAACCAGCGTCACCTTTCCACCAACTGACGCTGGCAATAACGCCCACTGGTCGCCGCTGTAGGCTTTTATCTCATCTAAGTTTTCTGAAACAACCCCGCCGCTTGCTACAAGTTGGCGATTTGCAAAGAGACGAAATGCAGTAGAGATCTCAGGAATGTAGAGCCCCATGCGCTCGCGATCGGAAAGACCTGATAACTGTAAGCGATAAGAAGCAACTCCCTGTCCCGGCATATCAGAAGAACTGCCCAGCATGCTGCTCCAACTATGGGGTAGGTGTGAGACACGCGCGATTCCCGAATGCCATTGTTCAGGAGGAACTAGACTGCCCCAAATCAAAGACCAATCGCCATCAAGACGAATAAGATGGTTTGACCAGTCAATAGCACCCAAATCCATATACCCATTTTCAGCCGCAAGTTGCGGAGGTGTCGCGTCCTGCCCCAATGAAACACTTGGCAGTACTAAACAAGAAAAGAGTATTAGTAATAAAAATCGTATAAATTTGGTGCCTAACGCCTGCATATGTGCAAATTTTGAGTGCATTATTCAAAACATCGCATCGAAAACACCGAACATACTTGCCACCATCCTTATATCAATTCCGGCCATTATAACTGGATACACTATCTACGGCGATTTCTCCCGAGCAGTCGATAAACAAGCTGGTATAATGCGGCATTTACAACAAGAACCTCGGAAGCGGTATGAATCCTGATCTAAGCAAACTCCAGCCCTATCCCTTTGAAAAACTGGCCAAGCTGAAAGGAGCGGTGACCCCGCCTTCCGATCTGGAACACATAGCTCTATCCATCGGCGAACCGAAGCATCCAGCCCCAGTGTTTGTATTGGATACTCTGCGCACTGAGCTGCAGCGCGTAGAAAATTATCCGACCACAAAAGGTCTACCTGAACTTAACCAAGCCATCGCCAACTGGTTAACCAAGCGGTTTGATTTACAACCCGTTGATGCCGCAGGCCAAGTTATTCCGGTGAACGGAACGCGTGAAGCTATTTTTGCCTTTACTCAAGCCGCCGTTGATCGCACTAAATCGAATCCATTAGTGGTGTGCCCAAATCCGTTTTATCAAATCTACGAAGGTGCGGCGTATTTATCCGGCGCGCAACCGCACTTTTTGCCCTGCCTAGAAGAAAACGGCTTTAACCCTGATTATGCAGCTGTGCCTGCCAACGTTTGGGCTGACTGCCAAATTCTGTTTGTTTGCACCCCAGGAAATCCAACCGGAGCAACCTTATCGTTCGAGCAATTCAAAGAACTCATCGCACTGGCAGACGAACACGATTTTATTTTAGCGAGCGACGAGTGCTACTCAGAAATCTATGTTGAAGGCCATTCAGCACCGATGGGCTTATTAGAAGCCTGCGCAAAATTAGGCCGTCACGACTTTAAACGCTGCGTCGTGTTCCACTCACTATCGAAACGTTCTAATTTACCGGGCTTACGCTCCGGTTTTATTGCCGGTGATGCCGATTTGCTCAAGCCCTTCTTGCTCTATCGTACCTACCACGGTTGTGCCATGTCGGTTCATACGCAACTTGCTAGCATTACGGCTTGGGGAGACGAACAACATGTCATCGACAATCGGACGCAATACACACAGAAATTCCGTGGCGTATTAGAAACCTTACAGCCCGTGCTCGATGTAAAACAAACCGATGCCAGCTTCTATTTATGGCCAAAGACTTCGATTAACGAAGAAGAGTTCGCCCAGCAATTATTCGCCCAGCAAAATGTCACCGTTCTACCGGGATCTTATCTATCGCGCACTGTTGATGGCATTAACCCCGGCGCGGGACGCATTCGTATGGCGTTAGTTGCTGAGACCAATGAATGCATTGAAGCCGCTGTTCGTATTCGTCGCTTTATTGAATCACTATAACTAGGAGTCTTCATGTCTATTAATGCGAATCCCTTCGGTAGCGATATCACGACCGATGACATCGTCGATACCCTCAGTTTTTTCGACGACTGGGAAGAACGCTATAAATACATCATCGACTTGGGTAAACAGCTACCCGCGATGAGAGATGAAAAGAAAACAGAAGAGTTTTTACTGCGCGGCTGCCAAAGCCAAGTATGGATCGACTATGAATTAAACGGCTCGACCATGAATATCGAAGCAGACTCAGATGCCCATATCGTTCGAGGGTTACTCGGCGTTGTGCTTGCAGCCTACAACAACAAAACGCCGGCTGAAATCCTTGCCTTTGACATTGATACTTACTTCGACAGTATCGATTTAATCAAACATCTCAGCCCCACTCGCGGTAATGGTATCCGCGCAATGGTGCAAAAAATTAAAGATGCAGCGACACCAGCAACTTGATCACTATCGGTACTTGCTAATCTAAACTCTCGCAATTCAGACCTAAGCAACCATCAAGGATGAACTCATGAAAAAATATCTAACCATTATGACCATTGCGGCTTCGGCACACTGTCACGCCGTTGACTTTAATGATGTTAAAACGCCGTTCTTTGCCATTGTTGAAGTAACAGATGGTGTCACACCTCGGGATTTTGAATTGCGCTATGACGGCGAATCTCAATCTAGTCTAAAAGGCGAAGCTCCAGCGGGAGCACCTGGCAACCTACGAATGGTCGGCAATAGCAAAGACATGACGTACTTCTTTTGGGTGGAAAATGATCCAAGAAAAGTAGTTATGACAATGGATGAAAAACAATTTGCTACCAATCTAGGTATAGATTTGTCCAGTATTAAAGAAAATTCGACAAATTTAGGAAAAAAAGAATTCATTGGGATTGAATGCACCCACTGGCGTAAAGACATCCAAATAACACACCAAGGCAAAGAACCAACGGGTTATATAGAAGCATGTATTACCAAGGAAGGTATCCCGCTCTGGGAGAAGGATAGTGGCCGACTAGTAATGAAGGCCAAAATGCTAGAACTAGGGAAGCAAAATGAACAATGGTTTAAAGCTCCAAGTGATCACAAAGTCGTGGACATGAATGCACTTATGCAATCGCTAAAGGCCTTGCAAAAATAAACCATTGGCGATGCTTACAGCCCTTCCAAAGAGCAGTATCAGCCAAGGCTTAGTGCGCTTGGCTGACGCAGGGGTTAAAACATTGAAACTTAGCTAACGTGACTTTTTTGCCTAGTCGTTAGCAATGACGTGCTCAATATTTCTTTCAGCAAGGGCAGTGATGGTGACATAAGGATTTACACCAACACTGCCTGGGATTAGAGAACCATCAACAACATACAAGTTGTTGTAGCCCTTCACACGGCCATAATCGTCGGTTGCCTTACCCAGCAAACAACCACCTAACGGATGATAGGTGAAGTCATCCGCGTAATATTTATTATCCGCAAACAATCCCGTACGGTATTTCGTTCGATTGGCCGCGTTCATCTTATCGAACAACCATTTACTATCGTTATAAGAAGTTGCTGTTTGCGTCGCATCCCAATTTAAATCAACACTATCCGCAGCCGCATTGTAGGTAAAATATCCACGTTCTGGGTTTTTAGTAATCGCTAAAAACAAGCTGGTCCAGGTTTCAATACCAGTTGGGAAAGGAGCGATTTCGGCAAACACCGGATGCTCAGGATCATCCCAGTTATCAATCCCCATGACCGGCATTGTCGATTGCGCGACGCCAGTGCCATTCCAAAAGCGCGTTGAACACGCAAACATAATATTACCGTTATTGCCCCACCCCTTTCCTACCTCAGAATTCAGCAGCGGTAATGTGCCAGTATCACGCGCGCGCACCAAAAGCTCAGTCGTACCGAGACAGCCCGCGCCTAAAAACAGTTGGTTACAGCTAACCTGTAATGTTTCGACCACGGCACCTGTAACATCAATCGTTTCGAGCGATAAGGAATACACTCCATTGGCATCTTGCTCGATCTTAGTCACCTTAGTCAGCGTGCGCAGAGTCACGTGACCAGTACCAATAGCTGCAGGAATATAGTTTTTATCGAGGCTCTGCTTGCCACCGTTATTACCGTAGATAACCTCACCATCAAGCGCCGACTTAGGCGCATCACCATCGGCCTCTTGCTGCATATATCCAAAGTCATAGCTACTCGGAACATTTGCAGTTTTGAACCCGGCATTGATAGCCGCCTTTTGAGCAACCCGCGAGAACTGATAGTACTTAGATTCGAATAACTCTTCCGTCACGTTATTCACACCTAGCATGCTATTCGCAAGCGGGAAGTAGGTATCGTACATATCATCAGCTGAGACATTCGGCAAAATAGTCTCGAAGTAATCACGACGCGGAGTAACCGCCATACAGCCGTTAACTAGAGAACCACCGCCGACACCGCGACCCACATAAACCGACATATTGTCGTAACGAACACGATCAAGCACTCCGGGATACTGTTCAATATCGCGATTAATAACATTCAAACCAAAGAAATTTTCGAGCGGCGCTTCAGTACGATCTTTAAACCACATCGAACGCCCGTCAGGGGCTGTCGTTTTAGTGAATATTTTGTCATCAGATGCCGGCTTATCCCACAACATCCCCATCTCAATCATCAGCGTCTCAATCCCGGCCTCACCCAACCGCAATGCCGAGACCGCACTGCCGTATCCGCTACCGATGACAATAGCCGGATAGTGGGATGCAATAGCATTAGGGCTGTCAGGGATAGCCAATTCAGGTTTGGAAAACCATCCCGCCTCTGCTTTTTGCGCGGAAAGGAGACTAACGGTTGTTAGCCCATAAGCTGACGCCGTTGTAAGCGCTGATAAGCCGAGAAATTTACGACGCGAGAGAGGATTGCTAGTCATGGTGAGATCCGTTGTTATTCTTATCAATGAACGATAACACTGGCTGCTTGCTGCTCACAAATACCAGAATGGCCATATTGAGCCAGTATGTAAGCATTAGAAGCTGGACTGGAGTTAGCTGTTATAGAATAAGGTTACATCCCTTGTCCATTCACCAACACGCTGTCCAATGCGCGCTGACAATATGCACCGACCCGAGCAGACATCTGCTGGAATATCCGTGTAATAAATGCATGGGTAGCATCGGCTTTTTCTAAGATGGGTTTCATGCCTAACATGGACATCATTTTGCGAATCAAATTAAGCACTAAGTCCGAGATAGCCGTCGCTAAATTAATGCCCTTGCGCAGAATATAAGCAAGACGATCCATCAGAGTAAATGTAGCGGAGAAGGCATTAGACATTGCCATACCCATCGCTTTTAAACATTTACCAACGACATAACTAATGGCTTTATCAAGCCATTCTAAGTTGGTTACATGGAAACTAACCGAGGCTTTATCATTGAGCCAACGATTTATACCTTGCTCACCAAAATGCTCGTCACGCTTACCCCTAAGTTCTGACCAACCTTGTTTGCCGATCGTTTTCAGATACTCAGCCATATCGTGCATTTCTACGGCGGGGAATGATCCTGGACTCGGTTGAAAATAATCATAAACCTCCTCTTTCTCTTGCAGAGGCGCATGTACAAAAGGCCAAAATGGTACGCAGGGAACGATATCGGTGCGATGATAAATCCGGTACATACGTTCATAACTTAATGAGTTGGTAAGACTGGTCGCGAACGGTGCCATCCCCACCCTTGGAGCACCGAAGGTATATAGATAGGGTTTGAGTGTGGTGTTGGCTTCTAAAAATTCGGCGCATAAAGTCGCTAGGCCACCACCTAAACTATGGCCGATGCAATGAACGGTACGAACGCCACGACCAGCAAAGCCTGTAATAAATGCTTTAAGCTGCGCACGCATCGACAAAAACGCTTGATTGAAACCATCGTGAACCAATTGCCCGCGAGTCGAGCGAGATGTGGCTAGATTGAAATTCGTCAGCCAATCGGCAGGAAAGGTTTTCTTGGTGCCGCGTAAAATAACAAATGCATGACCTTCGTACGCGCCCTTACCAAAAGCCATCAAACCAAATGCGGTTGTTGATTTAATAAAGCCGGGGCCACCGGTTTTGGCGGATGTGATATTTTCTGCAGAAATATCCATTTTTGTGCCATAAAATAAGTTTAAGGCCGCAAGTAACTCTTCGGGCAACTGTGTTTCAACTAAGATATATACATTATCGGCGAATTTCGCGGCATCTCTTGGCTCTAATATCGAATCCATTTCGTTCCCTCCTTATTAATCCTCATCCGTTTCAACCCCCCAACTACATTGCGTATAGTAAAAACCTCGATCAACAGCAATTGCTTGGGGCTCTGAATCTAACTTACATTGCACGACAAGCTCATTACCTCGCGCTTCAGAATTTTCGTCTTTTGTCCGTTTTACTCCTGCCCAGACTTTGTACTCCTCCCCCCCATACGTTACAAAAACCTGTTGAGGAATCGCGAATTCACCCGGTAAAAACTTGCCTAAAAAGCTTTGATCAAACACCGCAGGTAATTCAAAGTAGCCATTATCATCCGTCATTGTTTCATCGGTGTTATGACCTGATGAATAAAATTTTTCGACAATACGTTTTACGTGAGCACCTTTAGCGGGCTCACCATTCAAAGTAATAACGCCGGACATGGCAGAAAATAGACAGACTTTTTTAGGCTCGAACAAAGACATCGACAAAGCTCCTGACGCAGAAAGCGAGAGTGTTAGAAACACAAGCAAGGATGTATAGCGCTTATTGATCATCCATAATCCGCCTTATGATTGTTATGTGGAATTCAACGAGTTTGTCAGAGCCGAAGCAATACATCAACAGACATTATCGCCCCAAAAAAAGTGCCACTATTGACACTCAATTAGACCAAATTCGTCGAACAATTAAAAAACCGAGATAAATTAAAATTCTGACTCATTCTATTTTATTAGATCCATTGCATATTAAAACCACATTGTGAAACTTTAAAATCGCCACCCATAAAAAAACCGCCTTGCGGCGGTTCTTTTATTCAACTAACAAACGTCGTTTTTATTAAACGATTTTTGCAGCCAGCTCACCGCGCTCATAGCGTGCGAACATATCATCTAAAGACAAGGCTTTTATCTTAGATGCGTTACCCGCAGTACCGAACGCTTCGTAACGCGCAACACAGATTTCAGTCATGGCTTTAACCGATGCAGAGAAATACTTACGTGGGTCGAATTCGCTTGGGTTTTCTGCCAAGAAGCGACGAATCGCACCAGTAGATGCCAAACGCAAATCGGTATCGATGTTTACTTTACGCACGCCGTACTTGATGCCTTCTACGATTTGCTCAACTGGCACACCGTAAGTTTCAGGGATTTCACCGCCAAACTCGTTGATGATCGCCAACCATTCTTGTGGAACAGAAGATGAACCATGCATTACCAAGTGAGTACCAGGGATACGCTGGTGAATCGCTTTAATACGGTCAATCGCTAGGATGTCATCTGTCGGTGGACGAGAAAACTTATAAGCGCCATGAGAAGTACCACAAGCAATTGCTAACGCATCAACACCGGTTTGCTTAACAAAGTCAGCGGCTTCTTCAGGGTCTGTCAGCATTTGATCATGGCTTAGTACGCAATCAGCACCAATGCCATCTTCTTCACCGGCTTGGCCAGTTTCTAAAGAACCTAAGCAGCCCAGCTCACCTTCAACCGATACACCGCAAGCGTGCGCCATTTCAACGGTACGCTTTGTCACGTCAACGTTGTATTCATAGGTCGTTGGTGTTTTACCATCGGTACCTAATGAACCATCCATCATCACTGAGCTGAAGCCCAATTGGATAGAACGCTGACATACGGTAGGTGACGTGCCGTGGTCTTGATGCATACACACTGGAATATGCGGAAACTCTTCAATTGCAGCCAGAATTAAGTGACGCAAGAACGGAGCACCCGCGTATTTGCGAGCACCAGCAGAGGCCTGAACAATCACCGGTGAATCGGTCTTGTCCGCCGCTTCCATGATGGCTCGCATTTGCTCTAGGTTGTTTACGTTAAATGCTGGTACGCCGTAACCAAATTCGGCGGCGTGGTCTAGCATCTGACGCATGCTGATAAGTGCCATGATAGCTCCTCAAATTTTTATCGCCGTTCAGTACGAGCGGCTATTTTAAAAAAAGTTTGGCCGGGATCTCCGGCCTTTTGAATCTTGCTTTGCGCTTAGTTTTTCGCGCGTTCTTCCAGAATCGCCACAGCCGGTAACACTTTGCCTTCTACGAATTCTAGGAAAGCACCGCCACCGGTTGAGATGTAAGAAACCTTATCAGCGATGTCGTATTTATCCACAGCTGCTAGCGTATCACCACCGCCCGCAATTGAGAACGCATCTGATTCGGCAATGGCTAATGCCAAGGCTTTAGTACCTTCGCCAAACTGATCGAATTCGAACACGCCGACAGGGCCGTTCCAAATGATGGTTTTTGCTTGTTTCAATTGTTCAGCTAAAGCGGCAGAGCTGTCTGGGCCAATATCGAAAATCATGTCGTCGGCTTCGACATCGGCTGCATTCTTCAACGTCGCCACTGCGCTTTCAGAAAATTCTTTACCGCAGACAACGTCGGTTGGTACTGGGATAGAGACTTTTTCCATCAGCTTTTTAGCCGCAGGAATCAAGTCATCTTCACACAAAGATTTACCAACGTTATTGCCCGCAGCAGCAAGGAAGGTATTGGCGATACCGCCACCAACAATGATTTGATCACAAATATCAGACAAGCTTTCTAATACTTCTAACTTAGTTGAAACCTTAGAACCACCCACGATAGCCACCAATGGGCGAGCTGGTTTATCCAACGCTTTGCCCAGCGCTTCCAATTCCGCTGCAAGCAAAGGGCCAGCACAAGCAATCGGGGCAAACTTAGCCACACCGTGAGTAGATGCTTGAGCGCGGTGCGCAGTACCGAAAGCATCCATCACAAAGATATCGCACAACGCCGCGTAGGCTTGAGATAACTCGTCGGTGTCTTTCTTCTCGCCTTTATTAAAGCGCACGTTTTCTAGCAAAACCATTTCACCATCAGCAACTTCGACGCCTTCGCGAAAGTCACGAATTACTTTAACGTCACGACCCAACAATTCGCCAAGGTGCGCAGCTACTGGCTTCATGGAGGATTCTTCGTCATAAACGCCTTCCTCAGGACGGCCAAGGTGAGACATGACAATCACTTTGGCACCGGCCGCTAAAGCATGCTGAATGGTTGGTAAAGACGCACGAATACGCGCATCGGAAGTTACTTTGCCATCTTTAACTGGAACGTTGAGGTCTTCGCGAATCAATACGCGCTTACCAGTCAAATCCAGTTCAGTCATCTTTAAAACAGCCATCATTTATCCTCTGTAGCAATTCAGTATCAGTCCGTATTCACACTCAAAGCGAGGTAGCCATACGGAGAACAATTTAGAAATCTTAGCGCTTAGCGCAGGCACATCGCGGTATCAAGCATACGATTAGCAAAACCCCATTCGTTATCAAACCACACCAGCAACTTCAGCAAGTGGCCGCCGCTCACCCGTGTTTGCGTGGCATCGACAATGGCTGAACGAGGATCGTGGTTAAAATCAATGGAGGCATGCGCTTCACGGGTTAAACCCATAATCGCAGCGAACTCGCCTTCGGCGGCGGATTGTAGCAGTTCATTGACCGCTTGTGAGCTGGTCTTTTTGTTCAATTGCAGACTGATATCCAAAGCCGACACATTCACCGTTGGTACGCGTAAATGCAGACACTCAATCTTGCCCGCCAACTGTGGCATTAAGCGCTCAATACCTAACGACAAACCAGTATCCACCGGAATAATACTTTGCACGGCAGAGCGAGTACGGCGCAGATCAGAATGGTAAGCGTCAATCACAGGTTGATCGTTCATGGCCGAGTGAATCGTGGTAGTAACACCCGCCTGAATACCAAATGCCTCGTCTAGCAAGGTAAGAATCGGAATCAGCGCATTGGTAGAACACGATCCGTTGGAAACAATGCGGTCAGCCGGTGTAATCAAGTCGTGGTTAAGACCAAAAATAATGGTGTTATCAACGGCGCTATCGGCTGGGTTAGAGATAAGTACTTTGCCCGCACCGCGCTCTAAGTGCAGCTCGGCATCTTCGCGCGAACGAATCTGGCCACTGCATTCAAGCACCAAATCCACACCGAGTTCAGCCCAATCTAGATTGCTGGGGTCGTGCTGATGGCGCACACGAATTTTATCGCCATTCACCAACAGATGCTGCGGATCAGCAATCGTCACTGGGCCATAAAAACGACCGTGGGTGCTATCGTAGCGCAGCATGTAACTCAGCGATTCAATATCTGCGAGTTCATTAATAGCAACCACTTGCAGATCTTCGCGATAACCATTTTCATACAAGGCACGCAACACACAGCGCCCAATACGACCAAATCCGTTAATAGCAATGCGCGTGGTCATAACATCCGAAACCTGAAGATCGTTAAATAAGTGATAAGCCCGCTATTGTCGCGGATTTAGACGGCAGAGGCAAAAGCGCTACAATCGTATTTCATCTTTTTAAGGCCCGTTATGAATATAGCCACCCACATTGGCCCCGCCTGCCCTCTTTGCAACGAAGAAAATAGCCTGACGCCAATCAGTGCATCCGACAAGAGAACCTATTTCGCCTGTCCTAACTGTCATCTCGCGTTTGTAGATCCCGCAGATTATCTAACCGCAGACGAAGAGATGGCCTATTACGCAACGCACGAGAACAGTATTGCCGATGAAGGCTATGTGCGCTTTCTGCAAAACGTAACCACGCCGCTGTTGGCGCTGATTCCGAATGAGCAAAAAACTCACTTACAAGCGCTCGACTACGGCTGCGGCCCAGGACCAACATTAAGTTTCTTGCTAGAGCGTGAAGGTATTGCTTGCGATAACTATGATCCTTTCTTTGCAGATATTCAGCTAAAACCACAATACGATGTCATCACGGCAACAGAATGCTTCGAGCACTTTCACCAGCCTGCGCAAGAGCTAACGAAATTAACAGAATTGCTAGCGCCGAGCGGCTATTTAGCGTTAATGACCAGCCGCTGGAAAACCGAACAGCAATTTGCCAACTGGCATTACACCCGAGATCCAACGCATGTGGTGTTTATGCACGATAAAACGATCAGTTATATTGCGGAGCGCTATGGGTTAACGCCGGTTTGGCAGGACGATAGTCGGGTGGTAATTTTTCAAAGGTAAGTTGCAATATAAAAACCAAGCGATAGGTCATCGCTAGCGGGAAAAACATGGCCATTATTTATATTGAAAAAATTCTTCGTAAATCGTCAGTCCCCCTCCAACAACACCAAATTTCTGCATAAATTGTTAGAACTAAAAATAACATGCAAATACATAGGCATCGCACGCCAAAATTACAATATCGCCTAGTGAACTCAATTGTCAGCAACTAGTTATCTAAGGAATTAATATTGCGACTCAACTGATAAACAATACTTTAGTACCAGTCCATACATAACAATGCATTAACATTAATGAAGTATGTCGCAAAAATGCTAGTAATGAGCTTATTTTTTGATAAATAAATCAACTGACATCTCGTGGAAGTTCACCCTCGTCACATTGAGTTATTCCATCTTCGCATCTAGGGTGAATACGGCCTTTTTGTTTTCAAAAGGCCTACATAAAACGAGGACATACTGGACGTCACTCGAATAAAGCCATGACGCCCTTTATGCCCATATAAATTGCAAAATGGGAGTATCATGATGGAATGGAAATTTAAACGTTTCGCCTTACCAACAATCGTTGCCACAACGATTATTTGCAGTTCAATGTTATTGGTTAGTGCCTGCACCCAAGCGCAAGATTGGTGGACGATGTCCGATGCTGATTTCGCTGCCGAATATTCTACAATGGCACTTAACGATGATGTCGAAGGGCAGTCTGAAGTCGCTTGGATGCTATTTTCACGCGTCAATCAGCGCGTTAATTTTAATGGTAAAGACTTTTCTCAATGGGAAATCTGGCCGAGTAACGAAGATACTTTTAGCCCAGCGGTTAAAGCGTTTAGCGTCGAAAATAAAGTGCGAACACGCCCGCATTTACAAGAGCCTAAGATCTTTCTTGCTGCACAACATCAACCGATGGCAGCCAAGTTCAGCATGCCACCAAACGATGGAGGAGAAGAAGTTACTCGTAACTTAATTTCATATAAATACATCATGCAGAAGAATCTAAACTCCAAAGCTGGTGTTTGGAATACCTTATCAACCTCTCCTAAAATTGATTTCCCGATTGGTACCGTAGAAATAAAAGGCGACTGGGTAAACTCTGCAGTAGATGGTGCATATCAACTGGTCGATAGTACAACCAATACAACTTACAGTCTCTTGGGTCTGCACATCATGGCTAAAATGGCGCCAACACCAGACGATCCTTTCCATTCAGAAACGCCAAGCTGGTTTTGGACGACCTTCGAATTTAAAGGCAACCCAGGCCTAGCCAATGCTCAATCGCTAATCACTTATCCCGATCAATTAAGCCAAG
This sequence comes from Thalassolituus oleivorans MIL-1, assembly GCF_000355675.1. Lineage (NCBI taxonomy): Bacteria > Pseudomonadati > Pseudomonadota > Gammaproteobacteria > Oceanospirillales > Oceanospirillaceae > Thalassolituus > Thalassolituus oleivorans. Next base: position 3,448,652 of record NC_020888.1, read on the forward strand.
CACAATACACAAAAATGTTGGTGCAATCGGGTTTAGGCAAAACCGCTTTTGTGAATTACCGCAGTAACGGTACGCAAATTCGTTATTCAGATGCTAAGAATCCGAACATTATTTTAGGCAATACTAAGATGGAAGATTTTGCTGGCGTACCGGATGGTTCGTCACCGGATAAATGGACTGCTTGGAATTCGTCGTGCCATACATGTCACGGCACAACATCAGGTAATCCAACGATCAAAGCCTTCTATCCGTTCACTGTAAGCACAGGTAAAATTACGGATCCTAAGATTGACAAATTCACATCACTTGATTTCGTTTGGTCGATTGCATTTCACGCCCGCTAAACGAAAAACTCCCCGAAAGCAGTATGCTTTCGGGGAGTTCTCTTTTTTATTGACTCAAATTTCTTCACTAACTACGCGCCGCATATTCTCTTGGTGACATACCATATTGCTGATGAAAACGCCGCGAAAAATGACTGGGATTGCTGTAGCCAACATCATAACAAGTTTGCGTAATTGTCTTGCCATTGCGAATTAAATTGCAGGCTTTTTCCAAACGACGCTGCTGAATATACTCCATCGGGCCGCACCCAAAACAATGTTTAAATTGCTGGTATAACTTACTGCGCGACATGCAAGCAATGCGTGCCAGCTGATCAATATCAATGGTTTCCGCCAAGCACTGTTCAACATGTGAAATCACGTTGACTAACGCTGACTGAGTAGGATTCTCTTGCGCACACTGTAACAAAAATCCTCGGCCTTGCTGGCGAAACATACGCGCAACCAATTCGTTAACGCCAAATTCCAGCACTAAATCGCGATCTTCTTCGGCATCGACAAAACTGCCGACAATACGCTCAAGTAAATGCTGCGTCGCATCCGTATGTAGCAAGTGTAAAAGATGACTTTCATCGGGCTTCCACTCGCCAATTTCAGCAGGACGGGCACTGCGTTGATTGAGCTTATCGCAGACTGTGCGAAGCGTGTCGCGGCTAATTTCTAAGGTAAGACAACTGGTCGGAGTTTCTTCACTGGCATCAGGAAAATCAATTTCAACGTATTCTCCGGGTGCAATTACAAACGACTCATGTGGTAAAAATCCGCGTGAATAGCCGTTACGACCATGCATCACTTTACGTCCTGTCATCATCCCGCAATACAACACTTCTCCAGCGTCTAAGCGCACACGCTCAGCCGCTTCGTACGTGTCATAAATAGATAGCTCAGCATTATGACTGGCATAAACAGTGCGGTTCTCAATCAACTGGCGTGGCGCTGCCGTGCGGCGATGGCGATTCGCAAGAGAGGTCAGCGATGTTGTTTTTGTCATGTGCTGTTACCTGAAAGCTTCTCTTTTTCTGCCTTTAGGACGCAGAGCAAAGTCTTTCGTACTCAGGGGCAAGTTAAGTATCAATAGATCACATAGTGTGAAGACTGACAACCGGCCAAGTGGCCCTATTCACCCAATAATGACGCCGCCTACGACCAAGGTCGTAGACGTAAGTCCGAATACGAATTTGCAGAACAATAACAAGTGGAGACACACTATGATTTACGCAAACCCAGGTCAACCAGACGCTCTTGTTCATTTCCGAAAGCAATACGATAACTTTATTGGTGGCGAATGGGTCGCGCCGGTCAATGGTCGCTACATGGACAACATCAGCCCCGTAAATGGTGAAGTCTTTTGTACGGTTGCTCGCTCAGATGCCGCCGACATCGAAGTAGCACTCGATGCTGCTCATGCCGCGGCAAGCGCATGGGGCAAAACACCTGCGGCAGAACGTTCGAACGTACTATTGCGCATCGCCGATCGCATGGAAAAAAATCTTGAAATGCTCGCCGTAGCCGAGACATGGGACAACGGTAAAGCGGTACGCGAAACTCTCGCTGCTGATATTCCGCTAGCCATCGACCACTTCCGCTATTTTGCTGGTTGCTTACGCGCACAAGAAGGCTCAATGGCTGAGCTAGACGAAACGACAGTGTCGTATCACATTCACGAACCTTTGGGTGTGGTTGGCCAGATCATTCCTTGGAACTTTCCGATCTTAATGGCGGCATGGAAATTGGGCCCCGCATTGGCGGCTGGTAACTGCGTCATTATGAAACCTGCGGAACAAACCCCAGCGTCAATATTGGTATTAGTCGAACTGATTGCTGATTTACTTCCGCCCGGCGTACTCAATATTGTTAATGGTATCGGTGAAGAAGCTGGACAGGCGTTAGCGACGAGTACACGCATCGCCAAAATTGCCTTTACCGGTTCTACGCCAGTGGGGCAGCACATACTCAAGTGCGCTGCAGAATCACTCATTCCTAGCACGGTCGAACTGGGTGGTAAGTCACCTAACATTTATTTTGAAGATGTTATGGCACATGAAGACGATTACCTCAGCAAATGCGTTGAAGGTGTTGTGCTCGCTTTCTTCAACCAAGGTGAAGTCTGTACCTGCCCATCGCGCGCATTAGTGCACGAAAGCATCTACGACAAATTTATTGCCATGGTGATTAAGCGTGCGCAAACCATAGTGCGCGGCAACCCGCTGGATACCGAGACTCAAGTCGGCGCTCAAGCGTCAAAAGAACAGTACGACCGTATCATGAGCTATATCGACATCGGCAGAAACGAAGGCGCTGAAATTTTGATTGGTGGTGCTGCGGCTTCTTTGGGTGGTGACTTACAAACGGGTTACTACATTCAGCCGACTATTTTTAAAGGCGACAACAAAATGCGCGTCTTCCAAGAAGAAATTTTTGGCCCGGTAATTAGCGTGACCACCTTCAAAGATGAAGCTGAAGCGCTAGCGATTGCCAACGATACAGAGTTTGGTTTGGGCGCAGGTGTGTGGACTCGTGATATGAACCGTGCCTATCGTATGGGCCGCAATATTCAGGCCGGTCGAGTGTGGACTAATTGCTATCACGCTTACCCTGCTCATGCCGCATTTGGTGGTTACAAAAAGTCAGGCATAGGCCGTGAAACTCACAAGATCGCGTTAGAGCATTATCAGCAGACTAAGAACTTGTTGGTGAGTTACAGCACCAGTCCTTTAGGCTTTTTCTAGACACTTCCTTTGAGCTTTGTCTGAGAGTGATACTCTCCTTTGGGCGTCGATTTCGACGCCCCTTTTTTTGGCCTCCCTTCTACTTAACTTACATAGCCTCCGGCTGCTCTGGCCAATCTGGCGTCATGGGTGAAAGAGGGTTATCAGGCTCGTCATCCGACCAAATTCGGCCTAGGTATTCCATAATCGCATCATCAATTGCTTGCTGTTTACCCGCTAAGCCTTGATTGCCAAAAATGCGATTAAATTCAAACACATACGGATAATGACCTATCATAGCAATATCAAATCCGCCGTGATCTATACCTAACCCTAGCGCTAATCGTTCAACCAATGCACAGGCTTCTGGCGGCAAAATCCCAGACTCAACGCTACCACCCTTTGCAATGTTATTATAAAAACCTTGCTCAGCTTGCATGCGCCAATAACCACCGACAATCTTATCGCCCACCCACACGATGCGCAGATCACGATCAATGGGTAAATATTCTTGTGCATAAATAACGGGAGAAATAGCTAAATAAGCCTGCCAATCTTTTTGTGTTTCAATAAGAAATACACCATCACCCATGCTGCTTTTAGGAATTTTAGCAACGAAAGGAAGTGGCATTTTCGCCCAAACACTGGCGGCAGCTTCAGGGGTATTAGGCTCTATTAATGTATAAGGAACGTGCTCAGGCGCTAATAGCTGAAAACACCGAGTCATCTCGACTTTGTCATGACCGATATAATAACTGGCAGGGCTAGGAAAAATTCGAGTTTTTAATCCATAAATTAATGGATTTATTTGCCAAAACTGTGGAAATAAAACGCCATCTGCTGCTTTAATGGTTTCGGCCTCAGCCAGCATGCGCTCAGGTTTAATATAAGATACGCCATTAAGGTGCAAGGTACGTAAAGCATCAAATGATAAAAAACGCATGATTGGAATGGCAGTGATAAAAAGGCGGCCATCATATGCCGACTTTTACAGTAAGAAAGTGAATTTTTTCACTGCCGACGATGAAAACTTTTCACGCATGTTTTAAAGCTGCCAATCCGGTCTTTACCTATGGGCATGTTCTTCTGCTGATACTAGACTAACACTATGATTCTAAAGAAATATATAAAGAATTCTTAGGTAATGTTTCACCGAATAGTTGAGTGAATTTATGAATTATCCCCGCGACATGATTGGCTATGGCAGCCAACCGCCCCATCCGCAATGGCCGAATAAAGCACGCATTGCCGTGCAATTTGTTATTAATTATGAAGAAGGCGGTGAGAACTGTATTTTGCATGGAGATCTTGCCTCCGAAGCCTTTTTATCCGAAATCGTCGGTGCCCAAGCGCTTAATGGCGTGCGCCACATGAATATGGAATCTATTTACGAATACGGCAGTCGTAAAGGATTTTGGCGTTTGCATAAAATGTTCACTGAACGCAACATGCCAACGACTGTATTTGGTGTTGCCATGGCGCTAGAGCGAAATCCAGATGCCGTGCAAGCCATGCTGGATGCCAACTGGGAAATTGCTAGTCATGGCCTCCGTTGGATTGATTACCAGTACATTAGCGAAGACGTCGAGCGCGAGCATATACGCCAGGCGATTGACATTCATACCCGTGTTACCGGCAAAGCTCCCGAAGGCTGGTACACCGGACGCATGAGTCCAAATACTCGCCGCTTAGTATGCGAGCATAATTTTTTATACGACGCCGATAGCTATGCCGATGAACTGCCTTACTGGGTAGAAGAAAATGGCAAGCCGCACTTAGTTGTACCCTACACGCTAGACGCCAACGATATGCGTTTTGCGAGTGCCCAAGGATTTAACAGTGGCGACCAGTTTTTTAGCTATTTAAAAGATAGTTTCGATGTGCTGTATGCCGAAGGCGAAACTGCTCCAGCCATGTTAAGCATTGGTTTACATTGTCGTTTAGTTGGTCGCCCCGGACGCGCTGCAGCACTAGCACGCTTTCTAGATTATGTGCAGCAGCATAACGACGTTTGGGTGTGTACCCGCGCTGATATTGCTCGTCACTGGCACACACACTTTCCAGCAAAATAATTTCAAAAAATAATTAATTCAGGGCTAACGTGTTAGCCACTGAATTAATTCTGAACGCTCTTGCTCAGTCATACCCTTCATATTACCCAACGGCATATAACCCGTTTGTAAGGCCGTAACAATTCGCGGGCTAAATTGCTGCAACTGCTCGACGTGGGCTAATACGATACCAGCGGGAGCCGTAGCAAATCCCGCTTGTGTCGGCACATCCGCGTGGCAGCCGGCACAATGCACCTGAACTAACGCTAGCGCTTGCGTATCGTTGATAACAGCAGCGGTCGACGCTTGGCGCAAATGCATAGGTGTCATCCAAGCAGCAACTAACAGCAAACCAATTATGCCAACGACTAAAATCCATGGCTTATGTTGATCTTGATGTTTTAAATTAAAGTAATGACGAACAAATGCAGCTAAACCACCAATTGCTGCCAGCACTAACCAAGGGTATTCATGTCCGTAGGTCATAGGATAGTGATTGCTGATCATTAAAAAGATCAAAGGCAATGTGAAATAGTTATTGTGCGTAGAACGCAGCTTAGCGAACGCCGCATATTCGGCATTCGGAACTTCCCCCGCTTCCACTGCGCGCACAAGTTCGCACTGGGCAGGCATAATGCCGAGTTTCACATTACCGACCATAATCGTGCCGATTAAAGCACCGATATGCAGATAGGCGGCACGATCGCTGAATATCTGATCAAGCGCCCAAGCCGAAAATACCAACAGCGAGAATAGAATCGCGCCAAACACTCGTGGCCAATGTCGCAAGGCACTGCGTACCATCACTTCGTAAATACCGACGCCAGCGAGTAGAAATCCAAGGCTTATGCCGATACCATGAACCTGTGTTAGTACCATCTTTTGCGGATCTAATAAGTATTGATTAGCACCCCAGTAATAAATAATGGCTAATAAAGAAAAACCCGTTAACCAAGTCGTGTAGGCTTCCCATTTAAACCAATGGAGTTTCTTCGGCATGGTTTGTGGACCAAGCTGGTACTTAGCGACTTCATAAAAGCCGCCACCGTGAATTGCCCACAAATCACCTTTAATCCCCTTTTCTTTTTTCCACTCCGGCGGTTCGCGCAAACTTAAATCGAGCCAAATAAAGTAAAAAGAAGCACCAATCCAAGCGATACCGGCAATGACGTGAAACCAACGAAAAAACAAACTCAGCCATTCGAAGATGTATGCTTCCATTAGTTCGACAACTCCTTATTGCTAACTTTTCGGTACAGGCATTGGCCAGCAACGAACGTAGCGGCAATGGCTCGGTCATCGCCTAGTACCATTAAAGCAAATAAGCGTTCTTCTATGGTGTGGCAGGTACTTTGTCGGCGCTGCATTAATGGCGTGGCATTTAGATCAAGGACGATAAAATCCGCTTCGTTACCTGAATTAAAACTACCAATACAGTGATCTAACCCGAGAACTTGGGCATTGCCTTGAGTTACCCGATAAAAAGCTTCATGGGCGCTCAGGCTGGTGCCGTTTAACTGGCAAATTTTGTACGCTTCGCTCAATGTCTGCAGCATCGACATACTCGTGCCACCACCCACATCAGAGGCTAAGCCAACACTGACCGGATGCGGCTGTTTATGTAAGCGAAATAAACCGCTGCCTAAAAACAAATTCGACGTTGGACAAAAGGCAAGGTGGCTACCGCTTTCACTCAATCGTTGATAATCGGTATCGGTAAGATGTACCCCATGCGCAAAAACACTGCGCGGCCCTAATAAACCATAATAATCATACACATCGAGATAGCTGGCGCGTTCGGGGAATAGCTCTTCAACAAAAGCAATTTCGTCGAGATTTTCAGCTAAGTGAGTTTGCAAGGTGACGGTCGGATATTCTTTTAAAAGTTGCCCAGCAACCTCCAATTGCTCGCGCGTCGACGTAATCGCAAAGCGCGGGGTTACGGCATACTGTTGGCGACCTTTACCATGCCAGCGCTCTATAAGTTCTCGCGACTGCGTAAGACTGCTATCAGCCGTATCACACAATGCATGTGGCGCATTGCGATCCATCATCACTTTACCGCAGATCATACGCATATTGCGTTGGTGACTGGCGCTAAAGAAAGCGTCCACCGATTGTGGATGTACGGTGCCAAAAACGAGCGCCGTGGTTGTGCCATTGCGGGCAAGTTCATCCAAAAAAAAGTCAGCGGTAGCCGCGGCATATTGCTCATCAGCAAACGCCTGCTCAGCCGGAAAGGTGTAATTATTTAACCAATCAAGTAATTGTTCACCATACGAAGCGATGACATCCACTTGCGGATAATGAATATGAGTATCGATCATGCCCGGCATAATTAAGGCATTGTCGTAGGTCTTAATCTCAATACCCGGATAATTTGCTAATACCGATTCTGCATCACCACAAGCAACAACGCGTCCGCTATCGGTATCAATAGCTAAAGCGCCATCGGGAAAATAATGTGGCTGAAAAGCATGTGTAGATGATAAGTCTGCTGATGAAGAGGCGGTATAATGCAAAACCGCGGCGCAGTGTGCCTGCAAGGTCATTCAGAATGACTCCTGTATTCGCTAATAGTAATTTCAACATCATCGCTGAAAGAGTGTTCGTCTAAATTATTACCGTGCCCCACTCGATCAACCACCCAAAAATTACGCACCGCCTCTAACGACAACAGCGGAAAATGCCAAGTACCTGCATGGTAATTAACACCCTGCCCCTGAACACTAAATAGGCGCAAAGTATCTGGATCCGGCGCATTGTCACCTAAGCACACCAAAACCAAATAAGGTTGATCGTCACAGGGGAAAAATGCCTGACTACCGAGCGGATGACGTTCCATCATAGTAATCTTCATAGGCAGGCTGCGCGGTTGCGCCTGAAATACACTGATAATGGCCTCGCCGTCATTACGCTCTACCGTGGCTTGGCGATGAAATCTTTGTGTAGTGCCACCATTAATAGGATAGGAGGCACCATTCGCACTAATGACCTCGCCGAATTGAGCAAAACGACTAGCCGTTAATGGCTCGGGCAATAAATCAATCTTCCGCATCCTCAAGAGCCTCTGTACGTCGAATAACCATTCGCCGTAATCAGCAAAGGAATGTGGTAATGCTGATTTGCATCTGTCACGGTGAAATAAATATCAACTCGCGGATATAACGTCGCGACTTTTTGTCGTTGAAAATATTCTTTAACTTCAAACTCAATACGGTAATCACCGCATAAACGCTCTTGATTGCCTAGCCAATAATTAATGCGGCCGTCTTGATCAGTGGTGGCTTCTGCGACGGCTTCCCAAGTGCCATTGCGCTCCATCCACAAACGCACCGTCACATCGGCGGCGGGTTTACCTAAGTTGGTATCAAGAATATGAGTGGTAATAGGGCTTCGCTGCATCGTTTTACTCCAACCTTAATTCACGCTACTGCCTAGCAATTTATTTAATCTAATGGCGGTAATTAACGCCTGATTTTCTGCAGCATTACGTACTTCTTGCACATGACTATTTGGCAAACGCTGCTGTAATAACGTCAGCATTTCTTCTGCACTTTTACCGGTAGCACAAACGATAAAAATAAAACCAAATTTATCTTCATAGGCTTTATTTCCCGCAGCCAATGCCTCAAGTACACTGTCGTCTGCTTGATGAGCGCCCTGCTGCTCGTTTGCCGCTAATGCGTGGGTGTCTGCATACTTAGCCCGTAACGAGCTGACATCACCGATTTTCGGGTGCGCACTGAAGGCTTCCATAAAATCGCCTTCATGCAGGTTCCACCACACATCTTCGGCTTTCTTTAATAACTGCTCGATGGAGGTAAATGGTCGTGCATTCACCAATGCCAACACCCAAGCTTCTGCTGCGCAGCAACGACGCAACGCAATCGCGGCTTCGCGATCAGGCAAGCTATTTAATTCATCGAGCGTTAACTTGGTCGCCATTGCTTCACTCCTCTGACACTGGATAGCCAATCACTCGTAATCGACTAACGCCACCATCAGGATAAATACTCAGGCGAATATGGGTGAATACTTGCTCAGTGTTAATAACTTCGTTTCGGTAAAAATGCTCAGAGTCAGCGCTGAGTAATTGTCGTTCGATTACAGGTTGCCAGGCGCTATCAGGATGAACTTCGCCACTCGGCATATAGAGCGCATCTAAAGTGAATGAATGAGGGAAATTGCCCTTAAAGTACGCGGTATCAACACATACTTTATGCAAAGTACCAGGAGCCGCTAAGGCAATAATGATCCAGTCGGTTTCTCGGCCACCGCGACGGCGTTTTGTTTCCCAGCCATCGCCCATATTGACGCCTCGACCCGGCATTAATAAATTATTCATTGAGCTAAAAAACATATCACTGCACATTAACGGCCGAGCACCATTGTTAACTGCTGCCAGATCAACGGGTTCGTTCGGTAGTAGCCAATCTTTATTGAGAACAGCTTTGCCATAAACGCGTAAACGAGCAACGCCACCGTCAGGAAAGATATTTAATCGCAGATGGCTCCAAACCGAATCTGCGCCGTGACCAACATCAATAAAGTTGTCGCTGTCGGGCTGAACATCAAGCTGCTCGATCAACATGGTCCATTCGGTATCTGCGTTTGGTGTCTCAGCGGAGTAACAAGCTTCAATGGAAATCTGTTTCGGCGCGTTACCGGCAAAAAAACGTGTACAAACATTAAAGCCAACAATATTCCCAGCGGCACCTAAGCGTAATATGGCCCAATCGTGGCCTTCTTCGCGCTTACGTCGACTTTCCCAACCATCCATCCATTTACCACGGTCGGTATATTTACCGTCGATAAATACCGGTGCTTCGGGTTTGATTAAATTCTCCATTTCGGCAAAAAAATCATCGCTCGATTGCAGTACTTGTCCGCCTAATTGACGACTCGCTAAATCCACCCATTGTGTATAGGGATGTACTTCATTCTTCATAAAAAGGACCTGCCGTCACCGCGAGCGGTAAAGTTGAAATTTCAGTTGTTGGATTTGTACTCGTCGTCGATTTTCGTAACGCCATCCAATGTTCGTTTGCGCGTAGCTCTTTTGCCGAAATACCTTGATGCAAGCTGCGATCCTGCTGCCCATGATGCAAGGCTATCAACTGGGCACTAATGGATACTGCGACCTCCATTGGCAATTTACCAAGAATATCGGCATGACCTATGGGCATAGTCACGGTTGCGATTTGCTCTGGGCTAAAGCCTTGATGGCGCAAACGTTGAGTAAATCGAGCTTGCTTAGTATCCGAGCCAATACAACCAACAAAGCTGCAATCTCCACGCGTTAACGCCGCGACCAGCAGGTCGAAATCGAGCTGATGATTATGAGTAAGAATGACTAGCTGCGCGCCGCTCGGTAGAGCATTGAGTGACGCCACGGGGTCGTCACTGACTAAGATTTTAATGTTGCTATTAAGAGTAGATTGCGGTGGAAACTCTAACGAATGCGCGAGTTTAAACTGCTCTTCACGGCTATCAATCCAGTGCACTTGAATCGGTAAGTGTTGAACAATCGTCATTAACGCACGCGCGACATGACCTGCACCAAATACCGCTAGCACAGGACGTTGCGCACAAAAGGATTCCAATAAAACACTGACACTACCGCCACAACATTGCCCTGCTTGCGCCGCCAGAGGAATCATTTCTAGACTTTGAGTTGATGTGTTTTGCAACAATAACTGCCGTGCTTTCTGGCTGAGTAAAAACTCCAGTTCACCGCCGCCTAACGTATCGAATTGCTCATCGGCGGTAATGATCATTTTACTGCCTGGATCTCGCGGTGCCGATCCTGCTCGACCAATAATAGTCGCAATCACATAAGCGCAGCCTTGTTGCTCGCAATAGGCAAGCGCTTGCTGCCAAGTTCTTGGTTTCATGATATCTGCTCCGCCACAAGGCCTTCATTGTGCGCTTGGCAGGCCATCACCGCAGCAAGTACACGTTCTGGCGTTGCTGGCGTATCCAACGGTGGATTAATTGCATAATTCGCCACACTGGCAGCGGCATCCCGTAATGCGCACCAAACCGAAATACCGTGCATGAGTGGAGGCTCACCAACGGCCTTAGAGTTATAAATGGTTTCTTCTGCGTTAGGTTGATCAAACAGGCGTACGTTTAAAATGCTAGGTACATCCATCGACGTTGGAATTTTATACGTCGCGGCACTGGCCGAGGCCAATTTACCTTTTGCATCCCACGTTAATTCCTCAGTCGTTAACCAACCCATCCCTTGCACGAAACCGCCTTCAATTTGACCGATATCAATCGCAGGGCTTAACGACGCGCCAACATCGTGCAAAATATCGGTACGCAATATTCGATATTCGCCAGTAAGGGTATCAATTTCTACCTCACTGCAAGAGGCGCCCAAAGCGTAATAATAAAATGGTCTGCCACTCGCAGTATCACGGTCATAAAAAATCTTAGGCGTACGATAATAACCGGTTGCAGATAAAGACACGCGCTGCTCATAGGCTAGCTGTACGAATTCGGCAAAGGTTAACCATTGCGCACTCTCACCAACGCCGACCACAACATGATTATTAATAAAGTGCACATCATCAGGCGCAACGCCAAAGTGCTCGACCGCTAAATCAACTAACCGTTGTTTAATAGTCTGACAGGCCGCCTGTGCCGCTTTGCCATTTAAATCTGAGCCTGATGACGCCGCCGTTGGCGAGGTATTAGGGACTTTATCAGTGGCCGTAGCAGTTACCTGCACGTAATCAAGATCAACGCTAAATTCATTGGCAACTACCTGCGCAACCTTTGTAAATAAACCTTGGCCCATTTCGGTGCCACCATGATTTATTTGAATGCTGCCATCGGTATAAATATTAATGAGTGCGCCCGCTTGATTTAAATGCTGCACCGTAAATGAAATACCAAAACGTACCGGCGTTAACGCCAATCCGCGTTTTAAATACGGATGCTGCTGATTAAATTCCGTAATATCGTGACGGCGCTGACGATATTCACACTCTCGCTCAAGTTGTGTCATAAGCCTTTCGATATGAAAATCTTCAATCGGCTGCCCATAGTGCGTTTTATCGCCATTTTGATAGAGATTTTTTAGACGAACATCCAAAGGATCTAGTCCTGTTGCTCGGGCAATATCATCCATCATGGCTTCGCCAACAATCATGCCCTGCGGCCCACCGAACCCTCGAAATGCGGTATTCGATACGGTATTGGTTTTGCACCGCTGGCCAAGCACAGCCATAGCAGGGAAATTATAGGCGTTGTCGACATGAAACATGGCCCGATCAACAATGGCATCGGATAAATCCGGTGAAAAACCACATAATCCCGCAAGATGAATATCGGCCCCAATTAACTGACCTTCGTCATCAAAACCCACGGTCCAACGGCTAAAAAAATCATGGCGCTTGCCCGTTAAGACCATATCGTCTTGACGATCCAAGCGCAGCTTAACCGGGCGTTTATTGCGCACCGCCAATACCGCTGCTAAACACGCCCAAGGCGCTGCCTGAGTTTCTTTACCGCCAAAACCACCTCCCATACGACGCACTAAGACAGTTACTTTGTGCATGGCTATGCCAAGCACTTCAGCCACCAGCTTTTGTACTTCTGATGGATGCTGCGACGACGTATAAATCGTCATGCCACCATCATCCGTTGGTACGGCATAACTGACTTGGCTCTCTAAATAAAAATGCTCTTGGCCTTTGTTATACAGCGTATTGGTGAGCGTATTTGGCGCACTGGCGAGCGCTTTTTTCGCATCGCCTTTAACCATCATATGATCAGGTCGCACCCGTTCACCGCTGGCTAACGCTTGCTCTAAAGTCAGTGTCGGTATTTGTTCATCCATTTGAATGGCGGCCAGAGCAACAGCTTTACGCGCCTCAATAAAGGTAGCAGCAGCAACTGCAAATAACGCTTGTCCGTGAAATTGTAATTCCGGCCCTGCTAAAATAGGGTCGCCCTGATACACAGGGCCAATATCGGTTACCGCTGGCATATCAGCAATGGTGACCACATCGACAACACCAGCCGCTGTGCGCACCTGAGATAAATCTAACTGGATTAGTGTGCCCTTAGCCACTGGGCTTTTACCAATCGCCGCGTGTAATGTTCGCGCTAGCTCGGGAATATCATCAACGTATTGTGCCGCACCAGTGACATGCTGCTCAGCGCTATCGTGAGTAACGCTGGCACCACGCCCGCCTTTCGCTGGGCGACGACGAAAACTTTCGGATGACGGTGGAAATGCAGAGAAGTGGCTCATGATGCAACCTCTGCTTGTACTGTCCCACGGGTTAATTCGAGCGCTGCGCGTAGCAATAAATTCTTGCCGACTTGCAGACGGTAGCTCGCACTCGCGCGGACATCCGACATCGGACTGCAATCTTGCTCAAGCAAGCTGCCTGCCTGTTTAAATGTTGCTAGATTAACGGGCTGACCTATTAACCCCGACTCAACGTGATACGCTCTGATCGGTGTCGCCGCCATGCCGCCTAATGCTAACTTAGCCGCAATAATGGTCTCATTTTCAATGCTGAGTTTGAGGGCAAACATGACCGCTGAGATATCATCGTCATGACGTTTACTGATTTTCCACAGAAATACATGGTCATTTTCTTGCGGTAAGTTAAAAATAATTCGACGAATGTATTCGCCAGCACGCAATTGAGTTTGCTTATAACCAGTAAAGAACTGCTCTAGCGCTATGGTATGCAGACCATAAATACCATTAATTTCTACTTCCGCTCCTAATGCTAAAAAAGCGGGGGGCATATCGCCGATAGGTGATGCGTTGGCAATATTGCCCCCCAAAGTGCCGAGGTTACGAATTTGGCGTGAGCCTATTCGTTGCACTAACTCGGCGAGTGAAGGAACACGGGGGGTTAATTCTTGTTCAACGTCGCTGTAGCTGCACAAAGCACCCAGCGACATTTGCTTATTCTGTATTTCAATCGAGGACAAACCCTGCACTCGACCAAGCACAATAACGCACGCCATTGTTTTAAATTGTTGGGTAATCGCGAGCCCTAAGTCGGTGCCTCCGGCCCATAATTGCGCCGTTGGATATTGCTGCAAGAGTGCAATTAATTCGGCTTCGGTCTGCGGCATAAATAATTGTGAGGAGGCACTCTGCTGCAACGGCTCACGGCTAACGCCTGCATTAGGATCAAACTCTACAACAGCGGCTGCTTGTACCTGCTCAGCACAATCCCTCTTGGGATAATCACCCATATGACGAGCCGCAGAGACAATAGGCTGATAACCGGTGCACCGACATAAATTACCCGATAACGCGGCATGAATATCGTGATCGCTAGGCACAATATTTAAATCAATACCCTGTTGCAGTCGCTGCTGATACAGAGTCGCTAGCGACATCACAATACCAGGGGTACAAAATCCACATTGCGATCCATGGAAATCAATCATGGCTTGTTGCGCTGGGTGTAACGACTGTTGAGCAATACCCTGCGCAGTAAAAATATAGCGATTGTGCAGGTGCGCCATTAAGGCAATGCAGGCATTGACCGTATAGAAAGAAAGTTGACCGTTATCGAGGCTGGCGAGCATAACAGTGCATGCGCCACAGTCACCGGCTGCGCAACCTTCCTTGACGTCTGTCTGCGCCATTTGAGTGCGCAAATAATTGAGAATGGTACACATGGGGTCAATATTCCCATCTTCGATCCATTCACCATTTAAATTAAAACGTATCACTGTCTATCCTACACTCTTGTTAAAAATACCAAGAAACTCGGGCTTAAAACGCGCATAGCGTGATCGTTAAACGTGCGATATCACCTATAGCGACTGGGCTGATTGAAGTTTCCCGAGTAGCCGTCTTGTTTACCTTATTTTCCAGCCTGCAATTTCCTGACCAACTGGTCAAGCTTATATTTTGAAACCTCATTCTATTCAAGAATAGATACTGGCAAGTTAATTGCTAACATCTTGTCCATCTAGTCAGCTTTTTAAAAGCTGTTGTTCTTGCACCATCAGGTTTAGCTAACGTGACATCAAGACTCGAACTGCGGGGCATCCGCAAACAATATCCCGGCTGCATTGCCAATGATGATATTCATCTTGCCGTAGCGGCGGGCGAATGCCATGCCCTGCTCGGTGAAAACGGGGCCGGTAAAAGTACCCTAATGAAAATCATCTACGGCATCGTAGCGGCCGACGCCGGTACTCTACTGTGGGAAGGTACGCCAACTCAGATACGCAGCCCTGCACATGCACGCGAATTGGGCATAGGCATGGTGTTTCAGCACTTCTCTTTATTCGAAACCTTAACGGTGGCAGAAAATATCGCTCTCAGCCTCCCGAAAGACCAAACCCGTAATCGCCGCGCACTCAGTGATCGTATTCGCCAAGTATCGGAACACTACGGCATGGCACTTGATCCTGATCGTTACGTGCATTCGCTATCAGTAGGAGCACGTCAACGTGTCGAAATCGTACGGTGCTTACTACAAGACATTCGCTTATTGATTTTAGACGAGCCGACATCCGTCCTTACGCCGCAAGAGGTGGAACAGCTATTCATCACCCTCAATCGCCTAAAAGCAGAAGGCTGCGCCATTTTGTTCATCTCACACAAGTTAGATGAAGTGCGTGCGTTATGTGACCAAGCGACAGTGCTACGCAATGGCAAGGTTACCGGTCATTGCGAACCTAAGTCCTGCGACAGCATGACCTTAGCCCGTTTAATGGTGGGTGATGAAACCCCACTAGAGCAAGGTTTTAGCAAACAGGTGGGTGGCGAAGCGGTGCTAATCGTGAAGCCGTTATCACTAACCCCGGTCGATCCGTTCGGCATGTCGTTAAAAGACGTGTCGTTCGATGTAAAAAAGGGCGAGATATTAGGCATTGCTGGGGTTGCGGGTAATGGCCAAGAAGAATTAATGGCGGTGCTCAGCGGTGAAGATATGCGCGAAGCCGGCGAGGTTATCCTCAACGGCGATGTGATTGGCAAGTTGTCTGCCAGCCAACGCCGCGAATTAGGTTTTGCCTTTGTGCCAGAAGAACGTTTAGGACGTGGTGCCGTACCCAATATGAGCCTGACCGACAATACACTGCTCAGCAGCAGTCACTGCGGCTTGCTTAACAACGGCTGGATACGTCAGCACGAGGTGAACGATTTCGCCGAAGCGGTCATTAGCGATTTCAACGTTAAATGCGCTGGCACTCACGCTCAAGCAAAAAGCTTATCGGGTGGTAACTTACAAAAATTTATTATTGGCCGAGAAATTCGTCAACAGCCGAATTTACTCGTGTGCTCTCACCCGACTTGGGGCGTGGATATTGGTGCCGCTATTTTAATTCGCAAAGCCCTAATTGAACTGCGGGATCAAGGCGCAGCAATTTTAGTTATTTCGGAAGATATCGACGAACTGTATGAAATTTGCGATCGCCTTGGCGCACTCTGCGACGGACGGCTAAGCCCAATACAACCCACTCATGATGTAAGCATTGGTCAGTTAGGGCAATGGATGGCGGGCGAATTTAGCGACCAACAGGAGCAATGCGCATGATTCAGTTGCAGGCGCGTCAAAATGACTCCGCACTCATGGGCTATGTATCGCCACTGATTGCCATCGCCCTGACCTTGCTCGCCGGTGGATTATTGTTCGGCCTGCTCGGACACAACCCACTCACTGCCCTATATACCTTCTTTTTAGCACCGATAAGCGACATCTATGGCCTTACGGAACTGGGAATTAAAGTCGCCCCACTTTTACTCTGCGCCACCGGCTTAACTCTGTGTTATCGCGCAAAAATTTGGAATATCGGTGCCGAAGGGCAATTTATTATGGGCGCGCTGGGCGGTAGTGCTGCTGCACTGCAATTTGGCGAAGACAGCTCACGCTGGGCCTTAGTTTGGGTGCTCCTGTGTGGCAGCGCATCAGGACTATTGTGGGCTGGTTTAGCGGCTTGGTTAAAAACTCGGTTTAACGCCAACGAAATTTTAACCACCATCATGCTCAACTACATTGCTCTCAATGCCTTGTTGTATGCCGTGCATGGGCCATTAAAAGATCCTGAAGGCTTTAACTTCCCCGAGTCGGCAACTTTTTCTGATGCGGTTATCTTGCCGTTATTTGCCGACGATTACCGGTTAAATATCTCATTAATCTTTAGCTTTATCGCCATTATTACTCTTGGTTTTGTGTTAGCGCGTAGTTGGATTGGCTATCAAATTACGGTGCTGGGCGAAGATGCCAAGGCGGCACGCTACGCAGGTTTTGGCGAGAAAAAATTAACGTGGTTTGTCTTATTAGCATGCGGTGCATTAGCCGGCCTTGCTGGCGTTTCAGAAGTTACCGGCCCCATCGGCCAGCTCATTCCACAAGTATCACCGGGCTATGGTTATGCCGCGATCATTGTTGTCTTTCTTGGACGCATGCAACCCGTTGGTATTTTCCTCGCCAGTATTTTACTCGCGCTTACCTTTATGGGGGGCGAAATGATTCAAATAGAAATGAGCTTACCTAAGTCGTTAACCGGTTTATTCCAAGGCATGCTGCTCTTTTTCATGCTAGCCGCCGACCTACTAATTCGTTATCGCATTGTATTTACGCCGCGTACTCGTGCGACGGGAGATCTTTAATGGACATTGATTTAATCACTAATATTTTATACGCCACACTGCGAACAGGAACGCCCCTCATCCTTATTGCCCTAGGTGAAATGGTGTGCGAAAAATCCGGCGTATTAAACCTAGGCCAAGAAGGCATGTTATTGGTTGGTGCTGTGGTTGGTTTTATCGCCGCTTACGTGACTGGCTCCTATGGCTTAGGAGTCGCACTCGCAATGATCGGCGGTAGTGCCATGGCGCTGCTATTCGGCTGGTTATCGATAACCCTTGCGACCAACCAAATTGCCACAGGTTTGGCACTCACGATTTTCGGTGGTGGTTTAAGTGCCTTTATTGGTGCTTCCTACGTCGGAATTGGCTTAGAAGGCATTCAGTCGATTTATATTCCCGTACTAAGCGATATCCCGGTAATCGGCCGCCTACTATTTCAACATGACCCTCTCGTGTATTTATCGTTTGTCTTATTTTTAGCGATTTATTGGGTATTTCGCTCAACTCGTTTGGGTTTGAGTATTCGCGCGGTTGGTGAAAATCCGGAAGCCGCCAATGCCATCGGCATTCCAGTTCAAACCATTCGCTATGGTGCCGTGTTGTTCGGTGGCGCGATGACCGGTATGGCGGGTGCTTATTTATCCTTGGTATACACGCCAATGTGGACCGAAGGTATGTCCGCAGGACGCGGCTGGATTGCGTTAGCCCTAGTAGTATTTGCCAGCTGGAAAGCCGAACGCATCATGCTCGGTGCATGGTTATTTGGCTTTGCCAGTATTTTGCACTTGGTACTGCAAGGCACTCGCTTCGAAGTACATCCCAATGTCATGGCCATGCTGCCGTATGTCGCCACTATTTTAGTCTTGGTTTGGTTATCCTCGGATGCTGCTAAAACCAAGATGAGTGCGCCGCGCTCCATCGGCCAACCCTTTAAACCTATGGTTTAGTCATCACCAGTATTAAATAACCGAGTGCCTATGTTTAAACACGTATTTTACTTGCTGCTAGTCGCTGCAAGCTTAGCCTCAAATAGCCATGCCGATAATGCTAAGAAGGCCATTATTTTCGATACCGATATGGCCATTGATGATTGGTTATCGCTGTTATATCTAGAAAAAAATTCTAGCATTGATATTCGCGCGATTACTGTATCAAACAGTGGCGAAAGTCACTGCCAAGCAGGGCTAGATAATGCAACGAATTTACTCAAGCTGGTGAGCGACCGCTCTGTTCCTATTACTTGTGGTGATGATTATCCACTCGATGGCTATTTTGTATTCCCACAGCCGTGGCGCCTTGATTCCGATACCTTATCGGGTATCGACATGAGTCATTGGCTGCAGCATCCCAGCGCTAATGTTCAGGCAAGCCTGCATGCTGCCGAATTAATTCATCAAACCATTATTAATAGCGATCAGCCGTTAACCATCGTCGCCGTAGGGCCATTAACGAACATTGCGCAATGGCTGCAACGTTATCCCGACGATCAAAGTAAAGTGGCCGAACTGATCATGATGGGCGGTAGCTATCAGCAAGGGGGCAATATTATTGTGCCTAAATTTACCGCGGGACATCCAAATACAGTTTCAGAGTGGAATTACTTTATTGATCCTCTGGCGACTCAAATCGTGCTCTCCAGCGCTTTGCATAAAACCATGGTGGGCTTAGATGTCACCAATAAAGTACGCGTCACCCATGGTTTTGCCGATGCCTTAAAACTAATGGTCAGTGATCCGGCGGGGCAATTTGTTGATCGCGTTATGGACAATAATCGCTGGTTTATTGATACCGGAGAGTATTACTTCTGGGATGTTATGGCCGCCATTGTTAGCGCTAATCCAACCCTATGCGAAGGACCAGATATCGCGTTAACCGCCGTCGTCGAAAAGGCTAGCGACACTCCGTATTTAGGCACCTCAGATCTAACCATGCCAGCGAGCGCAGCCAGTGGAAAAGCACGCCAGCATTTAAATGCTGCCAACGCCGGACAGGTCGTAGCCGCAAGCTCAGGCCAAACCACAAAAGTATGTATGAATACTCGCCCTGCCGATGTGTTTACCGAATTCCAAACCATCATTAGCCAACCTTAATTCAGGACTTGCTATGAAACGTATCGCTTCATCACTCAAAAAGATTACAGCAAGCGCAGTGCTTATCTGCTCTACCGCTATGCACGCCTCATCGTCTTACGCCGATATGGATTGGTTTGAAAAATTCAAAAATACGGCATCCGATAAAGATCTCTACACCTTTCTCTATGCCATGCCGAAAGGCGGCGACTTGCACAATCATATTTCTGGTGCTGCTCGTTCCGAGTGGTGGTACGACCTAGCCCTAGATCAAAGCAAAAATGGTTATCACTATTTTACCAAGACCACCATCAACAACTGTGTGCCCTATGGCAGCAATGAATTTGCTGGTAGCCCTTATTTGTTGCTATTTAAAACCGTGACAGAGCGCACCTACACGACAATGTCAGAATGTGAACAAAGCGAATACAAACGTCTTGAAGATCTAAATAGCGAAGAAAAAGCGGCATTTTTAAACGCCATCCGTTTAAACGGCAAAGGTGAAGGTCGTGACGAATTCTTCCAAACTCATTGGCAGCGCCTATATGAGTTGACCGACAACCCGTACCTGATGTTAGAGATTTTAGTAAAAAATATGCAAGCCTTTGGTGCTGAAGGCTTAATTTATATGGAGCCGATGATGGGTAGCTTAGGCTACCAACTCGCTGACGGTACCGAAGTCAGCGACGAAGACTTTGTCGCTATGATTAAAGCGCGGCTAAAACAACCGGATGCAAAAGCTACTGGGGTTACCGTGCGCTTGCAAGAATCCATTTTGCGCTTTGTACCCAGCGCCGAACAGCAACTAATCCGTGACTACAAGTTTGTTTCTGCGCACTCTGATTTGTATCTAGCGGTTAATATGGTTGGCCGTGAAGATAACGACAAAGGTCACCCAATGCGCTTTTTGCAAACACTGCGAGAGCTGCGCCGCACATACACCAATGTGAAGTTATCTATTCATGCCGGTGAAGTCGACGAACCAAATTCACATATTCGCGATACGCTTCTTTTAGGTGCAGATCGCATTGGTCACGGCATTAATCTCATTACCGACGACGAATTGATGAGGGAAATGCGTCATGGACCCTATATGGTAGAGATCAATCTTATCTCTAACCTACTATTAGAGTACGTCGATGAATATTCTCAACACCCATTCCCAGAATACTTGCGCATTGGTATTCCTGTAGCACTATCAACCGATGACCGTGGTATGTGGGATTCGAATATGACCGACGAATTCTTTGTTGCTGTGAAAGAATTTAATTTGAGCTGGGAGGAGATCAAAACACTCTCGCTCAACTCACTAAAATACAGCTTTGTCGATGACAAAACAAAGGCGTCACTCATCAAAACTTACGAAGAACGCATCAAGCATTTCGAAGATACAGCGGCCTCAGGAAAGCTAAAGAAAGCGAATGTCACTCCTGTGTCATACCAATTCCTATGCAATTACTACAGCGTTTGTTTAGTCCAAGAATAGTCACTCAAAGCATGCCTATTTTTGAGCCTTATTTTTTTCAAGGCTCAAAAATAGTGCAAAGTTAAGTCAAACTTAGCGCCCTTATTTTCACTCTGCATAACACTTCTTAACCGTTTTTATCTGGTCTCGTCATTTTCTGATAAAAACCTGACCAAATAGCCGATTTGTATAAAAAAAATCGGACTTTTAGCTGAGACTCTAGCTATTTTCATCCGGATTCAAAAATATGACCAATTGGACAGGGTTTTGGCATATGCATTGCTCAAGTCAGATTAAGTTCAATTTTAACCTTCAAATTTTTGAATAACTTTTTGCAATATATCCTTTCTGGAGGGAGCAAGAATGACTGATGAAAAATCCTTTCGCCTCAATAAATTAGCCCTTGTCATCGGACTCGCGTTCGCTGCACCAGCCTTGGTGTCGGCAGCTGAAGAAGATGTTGTAGAGCTAGAAACTTACACTGCTGAAAGCACCGTCGAAGACACAATGGGGATAATGCCAACTGAGCCGGTAAAGTCTGTTTTTGGTTTTAACAAAACTATTTTAGAAACACCGCGCGGTGTTACTTCCGTTAGCGCCAGCATGCTGGACAGTTACGCGATCACCGATATCGACGACTTGGTATTAATCTCTCCAGGTGCTTTCACCCAGTCATTCTTTGGTGTTGCCGGTTCTCTTGATGTGCGCGGCACACCGGGCGAAGTATATTTTCGTGGCGTCCGCCGTGTGAACAACCCGGGTAACTACCCTACCCCAATTGGTGCATCTGATCGCATTGATATCGTCCGCGGACCAGCATCGCCTATTTATGGTCCATCAAAAATTGGTGGCTATCTAAACTTCGAACCTAAATCAGCACGCGCAGAAACCGGACAATACCTAGAAGAGCCGATGGGTGAGATTGGCATTACTAAAGGTACCTGGGACAAAAATGTACTGACGGCAGAAGTGGGCGGCCCAGGAGAAATTGCAGGCAAGAAACTGGGCTATTACGTTTACGCGGAAAGCGAAAACTCAGGTAGCTACTATGACAACTCAGCAACCGATCAAAGTATTTATCAAGCCTCTTTTAACATGGATTTAACCGATAAAACACGGGTTGAATTTGGTGGTATGTATCAGGATTTCGACGGCAATCAAGTGGCTGGTTGGAACCGTCTAACACAAGACTTAATTGATAACGGCACATACATAACGGGAACCGCACAAAGCGTTGATACCAATGGCGACGGACTTAACTCACCGGATGAATTTGATGCTTGGTCAGGCACTGCAGCCAACAACTTCTTTGTTCCGGGTTCTGCGGCTACCGATGCCGATATGGACCCAGCGTGGGCATTAGAAAATGTCGGAACGGCTAAGCTCAAAGGTAATCAAACACTGGTAGCACCAGACGACGTCTTACGCACCAAAGTGAGTACCTTGTACTTTGATACCATTCATGACTTCAGCGACACGTCGAGTGTTACTAATAAACTGTTTTACGAGAAGCTCGAAAACATCAACGAAAACGCTTATGGCTTCTCTCAATTCGTTGATTCGTATGCAATAGAAGATCAGGTCATCTTTGCATTCTCAATGGACCACGGCGATTCGATCAAAGCGAACTATCAAATATCGCCATCAGTGCGCTATACCAGCTTTATTCAAGGCGACGACTTCGACTATGAATACTTCGACCGCCGCGATCTAACAGGACCATCCACTGCATTAGACGCCAAGCAATTAGCAACGAGAACAGACAGCGACTATGCCGGTTATAAAGAAGGTGAATACACGGATATTGGCTTAGCTTTCTTGGCAGACTACACCTTTGCTGAACGATTAAACCTGTTGTTAGGTGCTCGTTATGATTACTTCGATATGAAGAGCAAAGATATCGCTGAAAAACTGCACGACGGTAGTGGCGCCACAAGCGCAGATGACTCCGATAGCGCAACATCATGGACAGCAAGCTTATCCTATACGCTGCCTATCGGTGTAACGCCGTACATCACTGCATCTAAGCAAGCCACTATGGTGATTGGTCAGGGTTCAGAAATATCCCCCGATTTAATCGAATCTGGTGATGCCATTGCTGACTCAACACTGAAAGAAGTGGGTATTAAAGCGAGTTTATTCGATGATCGTTTATACCTTTCTAGTGCCTACTTTACCCAAGAACGCACTAACTATTCAGCGCAAGACCAAGTGAGTAACAACACCACTAAAAGCGAAGGTTTTGAAGGTGAATTCCGCTTCCTAGCGACAGAGAAACTAACCTTAACCGGTGCATTTACTCACCTAGAAGTATTTAACTTAACCGCTGAAGAAAATGGTACTCAGTTTGGATTCCTAGGTGCTGAAGATACAACCGGTGTGAGTGATCCGTCACTCTACTACGGCTATGTTCTGAAAGGTTTGAATCTTGTTGCTAACGAAGAAGAATCGAAAAAAGCCGGTATTCCAGAAAATATGTATAGCTTAACTGCAATGTATGCCATTACAGATAAGTTCAACATTACTGGTAGCGCAGTACATGCCGACTCAACTTACTCTGGTTTCTCAAAGTCTGTTGAATTGCCTTCTTACACGGTATTCAACGCCGGAGTTAAGTACAGCGTGGCAGATTGGAACTTCGGTTTACAAGGTAAAAACTTAACCGACGAACGCTACTTCCGCGCTAACTTCCCAGACTTATTCGGTGCAACCATCGTACTACCCGAATTGCCACGTCACTTTATTGCAAGTGCTTCAGTTAAATTCTGAACCTGGCTAGTCACACTTTTCACTAACGGGGGAGGTCTCTGACCTCCCGATAAATACCGGGGCTTACTATGGTATTGCGTCAATCTCTGACATTAACACTGCTCGCATCTGCATTAATTGCAGCGCCGGTCAGTGCGGTAGAAAACAGCCTAGCTGGGCAAGAAAAAATTGATAAAAGTGCTGCTGCCAGCCAAAAAAAAATCAACAACTTAGTTGATCAAACCACGTCTGATTTCGAAAAGTATAGAGTCGCAGCGCAGCGCTTAGAAAGCTTAACCATTTTTAATAAACAAATGGCTAAGTTAGTTGAATCTCAAAAAAGCGAAATTGTAAGTATTAATCAACAGATTAATGACATTGATAGCATTGAAACGGGTGCTTTACCCTTGATGCTAAAGATGACCACAACGCTAGGAGATATTATCGCAGCGGATGTTCCATTCTTATTGAATGATCGAAAAGAACGTTTTGAAAACCTAACCATACTGATTGATCAAGCTAATGTCAGTGCTGGAGAAAAATATCGCCGCATTATGGAAGCCTATCAGATTGAAATGGAATTTGGTCGCACCATAGAGGCCTATCGTGACGTACTCGTAACAAACGATAACAGCGAACCAAGAACCGTCGATTTCTTACGCATCGGTCGTGTCGGCTTGTATTACCAAACACTGGATGGCTCCGAGAGCGGCCGCTGGGATTCGGAACGTAATGCTTGGGAAATGTTAAATTCCAGCCATCGCAATAGCATCCGCGACGGACTGCGTATAGCCCGCAAACAAATGCCACCAGAACTGCTGACCCTTCCGGTCAACGCGCCTGCACTTTAAGGAGTGTTGTTACCATGAATTTATTACCAAAATCGTCCCGCTTATCTTCAGCAATAACTGGTTTAACACTATCGCTAGCAGTGTCGTTTAGCGCCGTTAGTCAGGCTGATACTTTGCAAGAGCTATATCAACAAATCTCTAAAGACATTAGTTCTGAAGCATCACACAACAGCGAACGTGAGCAGCGCTTCCGTGCCGCTGCGGGCGAGCAAAAGAAAATGCTATCGGATGTCAATGCTCAGTTAGCAGAACAAGAAAAGCTGCGCGCACAATTGAAAACTGAATTCGATAATAACGAAGTATCGTTAGCCGAATTAAGTACACAACTTGATCGTCGCACCGGAAATCTCGGGGAGTTATTTGGAGTATTTCGCCAAATCGCCGGAGATACTCAGCAAGTGATGTTTGACTCGGTAATTACCGTTGAATTTCCTGATCGTACAGCACAGATCGGTACTTTAGCTAAAGCCAAAGAAGTACCTACCATTGCTGAAATGCAACAATTATGGGGACTAATGCTGCAAGAAATTTCGGAGTCTGCTGCCGTCAGTCGCTTCGATGCAAAAGTCGTTAAGCCAAGCGGTGAAACCTATGATGCAGCCGTCACTCGTGTCGGCACGTTTAATATAGTCACAGGCGATAAATACCTAAGTTACGCTTCCGATAGCCAGCAACTGGTGGAGTTGTCACGTCAACCAGCAGGTTATATTCAAGATACTGCTGCCGATATCAGCAGCACCGCTGGCGAGGTTAACTTCGCTATTGATCCTTCGCGTGGCGCTTTACTCGGATTACTTGTGCAGTCGCCAAGTCTTTTCGAACGAGTGCAACAAGGTAAAGAAGTGGGTTACGCCATTATTGCCGTCGGTATCGTCGGTATGTTGATCGTGCTGATGCGCTTCTTGAGTTTATCGGCTGTATCTCGACGCATGAAACGCCAATTAAAAGATATGGATCATCCATCCGATGACAATCCGCTGGGCCGCATGATGATTGCCTTCTACGAAAATAAACATCTTAACGACCTAGATGTTATTTCGAAGAAACTTGATGAAGTTGTGTTTAAAGACATTACCGATATGCGTAAAGGCTTATCAACGATCAAAGTGATGGCGGCAATTGCACCGTTGATGGGCTTATTAGGCACAGTAACCGGCATGATTGGTACTTTCCAAGCAATTACCTTATTTGGTACTGGTGATCCTAAGTTAATGGCTGGCGGTATTTCTCAGGCCTTAATTACAACGGTCGAAGGGCTATGCGCGGCAATCCCGTTATTGCTGGCTAGCAACTTACTCACCAGTAAGAACCAACAGCTTAGCAAGGTCATTGGCGAGCAAGCGTCTGGCATGGTGGCACAAAAAGCCGCTGAAATTGCTAGCCATAAGTCGTAAGTAGAGGCACATCAAAATGGATATGCAAACCTATCTTTTGGATTTTTTAAATACTGGAGGAGAAGTACTGTGGGCAATTTTAGCCACGACATTTTTACTCTGGTATTTAATATTCGAACGTTACTGGTTCTTTCTACGCGAGTATCCAATACAGCGTCGATTAAGTGCTCAAGCATGGGAAGCAAATAGCGATAAAACCTCTTGGTTTTCTTTGCAAATTCGCAATCAACTTGTGTCCGAGATCGACTGCTTAATGCTACGCAATTTAAAACTCATTACAGGCTTAATTGCCCTACTCCCTATGTTGGGGTTGCTCGGCACGGTCACTGGGATGATTCAGGTATTTGAAGTCATGGCGTATATGGGATCAGGAAATCCACGCGCCATGGCCAATGGTGTCAGTGCAGCGACCATCCCAACCATGGCTGGGATGGTGATTTCGTTATTAGCCATTCCGTTTGCTACTGAGCTTAATCGTCGTTACAGCAGAGAGCTGCGCAATACCCAGCAAAGCATGCCGACACATTAATGATGCGCCGCATCAGTGAGGAAATTGTATGAATAACAATTTGTTTTTAATGAACGAAGACGAAGAAAACCAAATCGACTTAACGCCGATGCTAGATGTGGTTTTCATTATGCTGATCTTCTTTATCGTCACCTCAACTTTTGTAAAAGAATCCGGGGTAGATGTTACACGACCGAATGCAGAGACATCCGTCGTATCAGAATCCAATAGTATTCAGATAGGAATTACTGCAGCCAACCAAGTATTTATCGACAAACGTGAAGTGGATAAGCGTGCAGTACGGGCGA
The DNA here is from genome assembly GCF_000355675.1 of Thalassolituus oleivorans MIL-1. Taxonomy (NCBI): domain Bacteria; kingdom Pseudomonadati; phylum Pseudomonadota; class Gammaproteobacteria; order Oceanospirillales; family Oceanospirillaceae; genus Thalassolituus; species Thalassolituus oleivorans. The sequence continues at coordinate 3,475,696 of NC_020888.1, forward strand.
ACGTTGAAAAGTCTCTGGCTGAAAACCCAGGTGCCGCCGTTATTATCGTTGCCGATCGCGATTCAAACACCAGTGCTCTTATCGAAGTGATGGACCAAGCGCGATTAGCTGGAGCAACCTCGGTGTCAGTGGCGTCGGAGAATAAGTAATGGTGTTAAAACACGTCGTTAGTATCGGCGCCGCCATCGTGTTTGGTTTACTGATTTTTGCAGCCATGCAATTGATGGTGGCAACCGATGGTATGTTTGAGAAGCCCGACCGCAACCAAACCTACCTTAACTTTGTTCGTGTCGATACTTCGTCGCAAGACGTTGCTACTAAGGATAGGCGTCTACCCGATCCGCCACCGCCACCAGAAACACCGCCGCCAGCGACACCGGATAATGCGCTATCGAACTCGTTCGACAGCGCTGCAGCGAGTCTGAGTATGAATATGCCCAATATCGGCATGGGAATTAATCAGGGTGAAGGTCCAGCATTGGGCACGATGCAGGTAGGTAACGGCATGGCCGGGTTTGATACCGACGTTATACCTATGGTGCGCGTACCGCCCGCTTACCCGCAACGTGCTAAGCAAGCCAAGCTAGAAGGTTATGTCACTATGGCCGTAACCATTCGTCCCGATGGCACGGTTGCTGATGTGGAAGTAACGGAATCTAAACCTCCACGCTTATTTGACAGCGCGGCTGTGCAAGCCATGCAACGATGGAAATTCCGACCGAAAATTGTCAATGGTCAGCCGCAATCGCAACGCGCTCAACAAACGATTGAATTTACTTTAAACCAATAATTAGAGGGCGATGGTCTCGGTGCCGTCGTCATCATTGATTAGGATTGTATGATGGATATACAAGATCAAATGAACAGCAGAACCGTTCGACATGGTCGATTTTGGAGTGCCTGTCTAATCACGGTGTATCTTATATTTTCCGTCGGGCAAGTTCATGCTGCCGCCGATTCAGTAAGCTCTGGAACCTATAAGAAATTAACCGCGATTCAAGAACAAATTGCGGCCAACCAACTTAATGAGGCAACAAAGGCACTCGCAGAACTCTATGCAGAGGTTGAAGCCGATTCAATTGATGCAGCGTTAGTCCTGCAAATGCAGGGCTACACCGAAATGGGTAAAAATGATTATCCCAAAGCCATCGCGTATTTGCGTAAGAGCTTGGATCTTAATCGACTACCAGAAAGCATAAAGTACAGTGTTGGCTATATGGTTGCACAATTATATGCCGCTCAAGGCCAATTCAATGAGGCACTGACATTTGCTAAAGAATGGTTTAGCACACTGGAGAATCCAACTCCGGATCAATCCATATTTATGGCGAATATTTTTGCTCAAACGAAGAACTATCTAGATGCAGTCCCTTACGCCAGCGCTGCCATCAATAAGAGTGAAAGTCCTAAAGAGAGTTGGTTTCAATTACTGATTGCTTGTTATTTTGAGGTTAAGAACTACAAAGGTGCTGAATCAACATTAAAACGAGCAATATCGCTTTGGCCGGAAAAACCTTCTTATTGGGAGCAGCTAGCCAGCGTTTATATTACCCGCGGAGATGAGCTAAAAGGCCTAGCAACACTGCAATTGGCGTGGAAAAGTGGCGTTTTAGATAAAGAAAGCTCTATTCGTTCCATGATCCAACTAGCAATTACAGAGGGAATCCCCGAGCACGGCGCTCGTCTCTTAGCCGCAGCTATCGATAAAGAAGCCCTGCCAAAAAACGAAAAGTATTTAGATCTATTAGCGAATGCATGGGTTGCAGCAAAAGAATCGTCGCAAGCGATTACAGCCTTTGAACAGCTTGCAACGGTTACTGGTAGCGGTAATCCCTATGTTCGTATTGCGAACCTATACCTTGAAAAAGCTCAATGGGAAAAAGCCGAAGAAGCCGTTAGATCAGCGCTATCAAAAGATGTCGATAAACCCGGCAATGTATGGGTGTCGCTTGGTATTGCCCTTACCGAACAAACTAAATTTTCTGATGGCATGAAAGCCTTTCGCAATGCCATTGCCTACGACTATGCCGAACGCCGCGCTAAAAGTTGGTTGAAGTATGCCGAAGATTTGAAGCGCCAGCATAACTGGGTAAACCAGAATAGTTAATTGCACCTGTTTTTATATTCATAATTAGGAAAGAACCATGATTAAACCTTTAATGAAAGTACTCACACTCAGTGCGCTAAGCGCCGCTATATTAACGGGCTGCAACAACAGCACCAATACCGCATTAAATGGTTCAGTAACCCCCGAAGTAAAACCCATTCCCGTTAAGTTTGTGGTTGTTACTATGTTCGAAATTGGTGAAGACACCGGCGATACCGCGGGTGAGTTCCAGCTATGGAAGGAGCGCCAGCATCTCGATACCAAATTTGAGTTTGCTAATTCTTATCACGACCTCTACATGAATGAAGAAACCGGCGTGCTAGGCATGGTAACTGGCATAGGCACCTCGCATTCGGCAGGCGCCGCCATGGCTTTAGGTATGGACCCTCGCTTCGACCTATCGCATGCCTATTGGTTAATCGCCGGTATTGCTGGTATTGATCCAGAAGATGCATCTATTGGTTCTGCCGCTTGGGCTGAATACTTAGTGGATGGCGATTTAGCGCACGAAATTGATCCGCGTGAAATGCCAGAGGATTGGGAAACGGGATATTTTGCTCGTTATACTAAGAAGCCATACGATCCGAATAAACCAGCGCCAACAGGCGAAATGTTACAGTTGAATCCAGAGCTAACAAATTGGGCGTTTGATCTAACCAAAGATATGGTACTTCCTGATTTCGAGAGCTTAGATGAAACTCGTAAACTTTATGTTAATCACCCTAACGCTCAGCGCAAACCGTTTGTATTAAAAGGCGACCAACTTGCAGCGATGACATTCTGGCATGGCGAAATAATGAATGAATGGGCCAATAAATGGACCGACTACTGGACCGAAGGCAAAGGTGAATTTGTTACCTCAGCTATGGAAGATACAGGCACATTTATGTCTTTATCTTTCCTCGATAATATCGGCAAGGTCGATAAAGACCGTGTCATGGTATTGCGCACGGGCAGTAACTACACCATGCCACCTCCAGGCGTTACCGCGGCAGAAAATCTACTGGCAGAGAACGAGGGCTACGCCGGTTTAGAAGCGTCACTTGAATCTGCCTATGTCGTTGGCACAAAAGTAATGGATACTATTCTCACCAATTGGGATGTATACAAAGATAAAATCCCAACATCTGCGGATATAAAGTAATACCTGCAGCCTCTAGCGCTAAGCTAGGGGCTGAAACACCCATCAATGTGACCCAATTGGAATCATTCATGTCGTCTTACCTCAATAGAACAAAGGGCTTCTAGTATTGACCATCAAAGATTGGCGAATTCCTACTAGAGCAGAATAGTAAGAACAACCCTTACTATTCTACCTATCAAAAGTTTATACTCTTAGCATGGCTATAAGGTATATAGGACATGACCAACAGAAAATATAAACCCGGTAAAATACGTGAACGAAATAGTGAAAATATTCTTGCTGCAGCTGAACAAGAGTTTGTATTACATGGATTTAAAGGCACAAGCATGCAAGCCGTCGCCGATCGAGCAGGTGTAGCGAAGGCAAATATTCACTATTATTTTAAAAATAAAGATAATCTTTACCTCGCTTTACTCGAAAACATTATTGCTAATTGGAACGAAGTATTAGCGGATATGTCTGAAGAAAGTGACCCTGCCGATGTGCTAAGTCGCTTTATTCGTACCAAAATTCGCCTATCTTATACCCATCCAAACGCCTCTAAAATTTTTGCGATGGAAATTATACAAGGTGCACCTTACTTAAAAAGTCATATAAGTCAGGCCATGCGCCAATGGGTTAAAGATAAATCGACTATCATTCAAAGTTGGATTGATCAGGGAAAAATACGTGCGATAGACCCAACTCACTTGATATTTTTGATTTGGTCAGCAACTCAGCACTATGCCGACTTCGACACTCAAGTATTAGAAGTGACTAACAAGCGCCAATATGAAGAAGATGATATTGAACACATCGGCGACTTCTTAGAAGATATCATTTTGGCCGGTTGCGGCTTAAAGCCACCACCAAAGGTCAATTTACCTTAGCGAATGCCCTACACGGATGCTTCCTATGCTGAATTTGGTAAAAATCTTGGTACTTTTTTGCGCTTTAGGATTAAGCACACAAGCCTTAGCGGCAGAAAAGTTTTGGACCGTGCTGCCATTAGGCACTTCAGGCGGCCTAGCCGAAGGCAACATGTCGTGTTACCTCATCGCGCCAAAAGGCAGCGATAAGTTTATTGCCCTTGATGGCGGTACTGTTCGAGAAGGCTTTTACGCCGCTAAAAAATCTGGCGCATTTAATAAATTGGCTTTAACCGATAAGAAAGCAGCGCTAGAAAATCCACTCAGTTTAATTCACGCTTATTTAATATCTCATGCTCACCTTGATCATATCGCAGGGATGATCATTAATTCGCCCGAAGATACCAAAAAACCAATTTTAGCGCAGACGAATGTCATCAACGATTTAAAAGACTATATTTTTAATTGGCGAATTTTCGCTAACTTCGCTGACCAAGGTACTGCGCCGCTACTGAATAAATATGAATACTGGGATATGAGTCATGGTCGTGAACTACCCATTCCAGATACCAAAATGTCGGTTCGAATTTTTCCTCTTAGCCATGTTGAGCATGGTGCATCAACGGCATTTTTAATCCACTCTGATAATCACTACGCTCTTTACTTAGGCGACACCGGCGATGATAAACCCGAAAATTCTGAGCTACTAAAGCAGCTTTGGATCGAGGTTGCGCCGCTCATTAAAAGCAAAAAATTAGATGGAATTTTTATCGAGTCGTCTTACCTAAATGGCCGCCCCGACAAACTACTTTTTGGCCATATGACGCCGAGCTGGCTGCTGCATTCATTGCACGAGCTAGCCACTATTACTAATCCGAAAGATCCCAAACAGTCGCTAAAAGATCTAACAATCGTGGTAACGCACATTAAACCCGATGCGAGCCTTGATGGCATGAAGATAGTGAAAGAGATGAAATCTCAGATAAATGCATTAAATGATCTGGGTGTTAAGTTTGTCATTCCTGAGCAAGGTAATATCCTCGAATTTTAAAAAATGAGGTGCTATATTAGCGGCTTATTCTTGGCAGATTAACACGCAAGTCACTGCCATGTACCAGCACGATAACGGTTGGGGCATGGCTACAGTTGTATCTATGGCCCATTCTCTGGATATGGGAACTTGTATGACAACACTTTGGATTCGTAATCCGCGCGCAATATTCACCGCTAACCACTCAGACGCCAGTAATGGCATCGTCATCATCGACGGCATAATCCAAGAACTGGTCGGATTAGGGCAAAAGCCTACGCATATTATTGATCAAGAATGGGATGCCGCTGAGCATGTCGTTCTGCCGGGATTAATTAACACCCATCACCACTTTTACCAAACTCTAACCCGCGCTTGCCCACCAGCACTCAATAAAAAGCTATTTCCTTGGCTACAAACCTTATATCCGATTTGGGCTAAATTAACCCCAGATGCGCATCAGGTAGCGACCGAACTAGCCATGGTGGAGCTATTGCTATCCGGCTGCACAACCGTTGCAGATCATCATTATTTATTTCCCGCGTGCTTAGAAAATGCCATTGATATTCAAGCCAATACGGCATTGGCGCTGGGCATGCGTGCAACCTTAACGCGCGGTTCTATGAGCCTAAGCCAAAAAGATGGTGGCCTGCCCCCTGAGTCGGTCGTACAAACAGAAAAAACCATACTCGCCGATAGCGAGCGTTTAATTCGTCAGTATCATCAACAAGATAAAGACGGCTTACTGGAAGTGGCTTTAGCTCCCTGCTCGCCATTCTCGGTCACACCCGACATTATGATTGCTAGTGCCGAATTAGCGGAAACATACCAAGTTAGGTTGCATACCCATTTGGCCGAAACCGAAGACGAAAATGCGTTTTGCTTGCAACGCTTTGGGCAACGCCCGTTAGATTATCTCGACGCCGTTGGTTGGCTCCATGATCGTACTTGGCTTGCCCACGGTATACATTTCAACGAAGAAGAAATTCAACGCTTAGGAGCCGCCCAAACTGGAATTTGTCACTGTCCGTCATCAAATATGGTTTTGGCATCCGGAATTTGTCGAATTAACGAACTAAAAGCTGCTGGCGCACCAGTGGGCTTAGGTGTTGATGGCAGCGCTTCCAACGACCACAGCAATTTAATGCAAGAAGTTCGTCAGGCACTCCTCATTCAGCGTCTGCGTTATGAAGCCGATGAGTTTACCCATACCGATGCATTAACACTGGCAACCAAAGGCTCTGCGCAAGTATTAGGACGCAATGATATCGGCGAAATAGCTGTTGGCAAACGAGCCGATCTAGCGCTCTTTAAATTAGATGAACCCCGTTTTAGCGGCGCTCACGACCCTCTGGCGGCCTTGGTATTATGCGGTGCCAGCCAAGCGGATGCAGTGATGATAGGAGGACATTGGAAAGTAAAAAACAAGCAATGGCTAGGGGGGAATATTACCGAACTGATGCTACGCCACAGTCGGGCATCAAAAACGCTTTTTTCTGTTTAGATATCAGCCACAAAAAGCCGGAATAAATCCGGCTTTTAATCAAACATACAGTCAATAATTTACAGTAAAGCAAGCACTACAAAAACCAGAAGACCAGCACCACTCAGAACCATTGTCTTTTGCTTTAGCATGGGTGACTGCAATCCAAGATACAAACCCGATAACATGATCAAGATTAAGGCCGCGGCAAACGCCTTCTCTAACCATTTGTAGAGGCTAGGGCCATGGCCTTTGTGCAGTTCCATTAAGCTGGCCTGCAAATCTGGCGACATGGCGGTAATTTCGACACCATCGGCTAGATTTTTAATTTGGTAGTAGTCACGGCTAGTTGGACGAGTTTGTGCTTCATTGCCACGACCCTTTACGTATTCGAAGTCTGCGTCAATACCGGCCTGCTTGAGTAAAGTGCGAACCTGATCATCAAGTGCAGCGCTATCCTTAGTTAGCTGCACATTAGCAACAACAATGGAGTCTCCTCGCGTCATCTCACCTTTAACACCAAATAGATACAAACCACCAGACGCTGCCATTATGACGATAATAGGGGCGAAAAAGGCGGCTAAGTATAAGTGTATAGTTACCAGCAACTTGCGTGACATAATTCTAGCTCCGATATGAATTTATTATTGATTATCACTTAATTAAGTATTACTTGCATGCACGAGATCATGATTATGCAAATCAACTGTTGATTTACATCTATTTAATCACGACTGCTATCAGTCATTAGTCTCACACGCTCAGATTACCGCTAGACTAATGCCTCAGCCCAACATGTAATTAATTTGTCACCCTCTTCTCTCCCCATCGCATAAGCATCATTTAAGATATCAAGATCGGTCGTAAACTGACCAGCAACGAAGCTTTCAGGTGGACAGACTTCAACCACTTCACAATCATCTGGAGGGTTACGAATAAAATCGAGGGCTTGATTGTACTCGGCATGGCGCTGCTGCAATCGTCGAGCAACCGCCGGATACTGCTTTAACAAGTAGGGAAACAAAGCTCGCAAACGATATGCTTGCTTACGATAAGAAGACGGGTTCGAGCGCACCACCACAATTTTTCGTGCACCTTGACGATAAGCTTCGGCGACCGGCAAGGAGTCTGCAACACCGCCATCTAGCCAATCATGGCCGCGAAAGCTCACGCGATTTTTAAAGGCAATTGGCATATTCGCAGAGCACTTTATCGCTTGAAATAGTTCTTCTGAGGTTGGCTCAATGTAGTGCGCTTCCGCAGTATCGGCTTCTGTCATAACCACAAAAAACCGAGTTTTTTTTGCAGCAATGGCATCAAGGCCAATATCTAAATCACGCTCCGTAACGTCCCAAAGCCAATCGATATCAATTAAGTGTCCACCCATTAAAAAGCGTCTTACGCTTTTGAATTCGGGCCGACGGCAGTAGTCCGTAATCACTTTATAATTACGACCAACTTTACCGCCCAAATAAGCAGCAGCATTAGATGCACCGGCGGAAACACCGTAGCAAAAATCAAAAGGATAAAAATCCTTTTCAATAAATACATCAAGCAAGCCCGCACTAAAAATACCGCGCATGGCTCCACCTTCAATAATGAGGGCACTGGGAGAATTCATCTATGAGTACACCACGACAATAGGTGGGGCTGGTTTCCTAGCCCCACCTATATTTTCACTAGAGTAATAACAACAATCGAATTAACTTCCGACTTTCAGCACCACACGATAGCGTGGACTGCCGTTTTCTAAGCGCTCAATAGCCTTATTCACATCGGCAATATCAAACACCTCAACTTGCGGAGCAATGCTATGACGAGCCGCAAACTCAAGCATCTGCGCAATCGTCGCAGGACTACCAACCGGTGATGAAGACACAGAACGCTGACCGCCCATGAGCGCCATCACGCTAATCGACATTGGTTCTAATACAGCACCCAACAAGTGCAATCGACCTTTCGGCTTCAAGGTACTGATGTAACCGTTCCAATCGAGCGTCACGTTAACCGTAGAAAGGATTAAGTCGAAGCGACCGGCGGCTTCTTTTAACGCGCTTTTATCACGCGAATCGAGTGTGTGATGAGCACCGAGATCAAGCGCTTCTGTGCGCTTCGCTTCAGACGAGGTAAATGCCGTAACTTCACAGCCCCAAGCATTTAAAAACTGCACCGCCATATGGCCCAAGCCACCGATGCCAATCACAGCGACTTTAGCCGTTGGCTTCAGTTCAAACTGCACCATAGGGTTATAAACCGTAATACCACCACAGAACAGTGGCCCAGCACTTTCGCTGGAAAGATCATCAGGAAGAGCAACAACACTGGCAGCTTGCGCACGCACTTTATCAGCGAAGCCACCATGACGACCCACAATCGTGCCTTGCGCACTGCGGCAAAGATTGTGATCACCTTCCATGCAGGTACCGCAATCTAAACAATAACTAGAATGCCAGCCCAAACCCACGCGATCACCGACATTGAATTTCTTCACATGCTCGCCCACGGCACTGATGCGCCCAGCCACTTCATGACCCGGCACGAAAGGATACTGGGTAATACCCCATTCGTTGTTCAGCATGGATAAATCGCTATGGCAGATACCACAGTACTCAACCGCAATCTCGACATCATGAGCACCCAGTGGACCTGGATCATATTCGTACGAACGCAGTTCACCACCAGCTTCTAGAGCAGCATAAGCTTTAATCATTGGAATCTCCTATGCGCCGCATCGGCCTATGCCGAAAAGAACGCCATACAATTGATAAATAGTGAGGTAGGCCAACAGATTAGCCTAGTTGGAATGGCTCTATTAAGACCAGCAACTGACTATTTAGCAAGCCAACAGAGATTGCCATGATTGGAACAGTCGCCATCGCATATACGACAAAGCCGTCATCACTACAAATTATGTCGCTAAATGACATAACCCTTCATACTTTTGAACGATGAATTGCTCCTAGGTATTGTGTATTTCTACTACCTAATTATTAACTCTTGATAACGCCATCTAGAAGAGATCACTCATGGAGCTAGCAATGAAGTACCTACCGGTAGGAATAATAATCGCATCGAGCCTGATGAATCCAATTCCCGTGTTAGCGACTACCAACGATGCTCAAATGGTGGCTTTTTTTCCGATTGAGTCTGAAGTCTGCCCAACTGGCTGGAGTGAATACAAGCCGGCCAAAGGCTACCTAATTCGAGGGACCGATAATACTTCCCTCATAGGTGCTCAAAAGGGCGATGCAATACACGATGCCCAGGCACCGCTGCATCAGCATAAGTTGGACGATACGCTCCCTCTTCGTCGAATTGGAAATAACATCTTTGGCGGTCCACATCAGCGGATTACAACCATTGAAGTGTCCGTCAATGGCTCAACCAGTCATTCCGACGGTGCAATGCCTTATGTGCAATATCTAACATGCCAAGAAGACAAGCCTGCGGTTCATGAACCGTCACTCAGCATCTTTTTGCCTAAGAATACCGTTCAGTGGTTTACCGGCGGGGCATGCCCTACTGGATGGGCGCTGTACGAACCACTTATTGGAGGGTCAGGACGGACTGCGTTACCCCTACCACGCGATGCGGTCGCCACGGCGGCGGCTGCGATAGTCGATGGCGGTAATAGTCAAAACCATGAGCATAATCTGTTCTTCAACATGCCCGATAAAGAACACAATATTAAATTGATGGTCAACAGCACCGACGACTCCTATTTTATTAATATTTTTAAAAAAACAGATTTCGCCCAAGCAGCCATTCCACAAATAGAGCGGTTAAGCGCGAAAGGGATACGTAGCGATATAAAAGCGGGTTCCCCCGATGTATTAATTCCTTATACCTATTTGCGCCCCTGCCAAAAAACCAGCGACACCATTAATATTTCAGAGCTTCCTGCGGGCATGGGAACCTTCACCAAAAGCTTCGCTTGCCCGTCAGGATTGTATAATGTGGCCTCTGCTGCGGGCCGCTTCCCTGTCGGTTTACCACCGCGAAATGCAGGAGATCCAGATCCATTAAGTGGCACAGCTTTTGGGGCTGCAGCGCTTAAATCCGAGCAAAGACCAACGCATTTACATACCGTCGATATTCCAGTAGCACTCAGCGCGTGGGGGATAGATACCACCACTTTTCTACCAACCAATCGCTTTAAAGGCCTATCCCCTGGCGCGTCGAAGCTGGAAGGTGAAACCGACACGACCTCGATGACTTTTCCCTATGTCCAGCTGAAATTCTGCAAGGTTCCAGAATAATCCCATACCGCCAATCATACTTAGCAAGGAATAGCATACGATGAAATCAACTAACTCACTTTATACGCTACCGCTAACCATCAATGCCAGTGTCGACACTATGATGGAGCATCTAGCCATCAAACAAACACCCGTAGCGGCAGATTCACGCAATAAACTCATCGCTATTCATCGCTCCAGCGATACCGATGCCCAGCACAAAACCGATTTAATCGGTATTCGCCAGCAAGCACATCCAGAATTAAAAGATGCGACACAAACCTTGTTAATGCATTACTTCGAAGATCCGAAAAGCGCTTCTGGGTGGTCACATATAGAGACCCCGTTAGGCGACGTGTTCGATCCTAGCAGTAAAGAAAAGCTTCTTAGCGGTGTACGAGAATTATCGGGGTTTCACCAGAATGGAATCACGTATTTATTTGTGCAATATCAATCACCGGTAGTGCAGCACAGTTACAGCGTAAAAATTCTCTGGTCAGTTATGCAAAATGGCCGCCCTGTCTGGCACGAAAAAAAATGGGATCATAAAGGCGATGATGCCCGCTCTGTTTTAGCGTCGGTACGCCAACTATCGATTCATCGTCGTAATGATGGGCAACATGTTTTATACGGCGTAACACGCGGCTTTGGTGACCCAGAATTAGGCCGAGGCGACGAAGAATTTTTCATGATGCTTCCTCGCCCTCCGGCCAACACATCACGAATCACGCAACAAGACATTGTCTTTGATACCTTGCACGACGGTGATCATGAAATCCCGAATTGGGATGGCATTGAAAATGCCAGCATTTATCAATTGGCCACGCCACTTGACGGCGAAGCGGATTCTGACGCTAATCGCTACACGCTACTCCGGCTGCGCAAAGGAAAAATTGAATTCCATACAACGCGAGTATTACCTACCAGCCGCTTTTACGCACAACCTAGATTAAGCTTCGAGAGCGGCTCGATTCAGGTTGATAGCCAAGGTATTGATTTATCCGATGCACGAATTTTAGCAGTGCCAGCAGGTATAAAAGATGCGCTATTAGTGCATCAGCCGAATGGTGATCTTGGATTACTGGAAAATATTCATTCGACAAAACCTAATTATCGTTCACTACTACAAACTAATGGCATTAAAAATAGCAGCCCAGCGAACATCGATCGTTTAAGTGTCGGCGTAGTCGGCAATATTGGTGACAAAAATGCTAGCCTAGCGATATTTGCAACACCAGCCACACAGCAAACTCTTTGGTTAATGCGTTTAGATGGTCAGAGAAATACGCATTCATGGGTCTGCTTAGGTGATCAGGTCAGTGATATGGCATGCCCTAGGGTTATGCCTGACGGTGCCGAATTATTTCAAGTATCACCAATGGCAGGCAAAATCGAATACAAACGCCAAAATGCGGTCACTCACACTTGGACAACGAATGAACTGGCGGTAGCAACGTCTGACTTATCCAACGTTACTCCGATCAATACGCACGTCATTGATATTGAAGTCAGTGATGCCAATTTCATTCCCTGCTCTGGTCATGACATAACACTAACCTGCGATATTCCATGCTTACTTTATATCGACGGAATGACTCATCGTGTTGGCCCTCGACTGCCATTAACGCTCACAAGCAATAGCTACGGCCGTATTCGCGGAGTCATTCCGACCAATGGCCTCAAAGCACCGAAATTCACCGTCGACGCACCTAATGCGCCTACCATTAATGTCATGCCCAATGGCCGAATTAGCGAACGCTTAGCCGGTAATGCAAAGGGCTTTAATGTCAGTCGTCGCATTGCAGAGCTAGCACCGCCGGAGCATCGCAGTGAGATTAACCAATTAATAAAAAGTTATGGGGATGCCGCAAGCAAATCGAAACGGGGTATTTCATGCGATGGAACGCTGCGCACACAATATCGAATGAGCGCTCAAGGAAAAGGCACATTCGTTAATGAAACAGCCATTGGTCAAACGCTAAATGCGATACCCATTGCTGGATTTTCAGGCGACATTCTCAATCACATTCGTCAGGGATTTGAAGATATTAAACAAATGATTGTGCGGGTTTTCGACGCTAGCGTTGAGTTTTTAATACACATAGGCAACGACGTATTTAAATTCACCAGTACGCTCTTCGATAACATTATTGACGGCTTCGAAGCACTCGCGAATTTTCTGTCAGGTGTTTTCGAAAAAATCGGCAATACACTAACGGATATCGGTGAAAAAATTCTAGACGCCGTGAGCTTTGTCTTTGCTGGAGCTGATGTATTTGCCGCTAACGATGCCTTACAAAGCACCATTAAAGCGGGCTTCCTCACCACATCCAGCAGCGCCGCTAAACTTGGGCGCACAATGAATGCTGAATATCAAAAACAAATTGATCGTTTGGATGAACAATTAGACTCATTGATCAGCCAAGCCCAGCAAGCATCCAACATTCGCTCAGCGAGCGCCGAGCAAAGCCTCTCTTTTGGTGGAGTGCATATTCCGGCACCATCTGCGCTAGTGAAAACCAATCGCGCAGGTAGCGATATTATGGGTGGAAATCAAACCAAACTCGATAGTATTGAAACAACGACAGCAATACCTAAAACCGAAGCTGATGTTTTTACAACCTTTATTAATCGACTTCAATCCAATTATGAAAACGATGTCGCCAGTGTCATTAAGGATATTGGCCGCCAACTCGATTCCGATGATACTCTGCTTGAAAAACTGAGTGCGATGCCTCTTGAACTACTACGTTTACTTAAAGGGGTTATTAAAACCATTGCTAAGTTAGCAGGCGACGCACTGGAGGCGGCGCTGGAGTTAATTAATCTTCTAGTCGGTCGATTATTTGAAGCGCTTGAAAGTACCATCGACATCCCTTTTATAAGCACCTTAGTCCAACTCTGGTCGGGAGATCGCACTCGTAAACTATCGTACTTCGATATTCTAACCTTACCGTTTGCTTTTATTGGTACTGCCATTTGGAAAATCGTCTCCGGCAAGGCCATCGTTACGGAAGAAACGACCAAACGCTTTCTTCCGTGGATAGAAGACCTTCCTAAAAACATGAATTTATCGTCGCTATTAAATGAAAAAAATCAGCCTAAGCATCGTTCACTAGGAGCCGCTGCAGTGACCGATTCATCCGGCGGAGAAAAAGTCAGTGCCGCAGATATTCGTGCATTTTTACAAGTGCTAAGCGCACTAACGATTATTGTTGCCATCGCCGGTATATTGGTTGCATTAACCGTGCAACCCGTTGCGACCGTAGCGGAAATAACCACAACGGAGACCGGCTTCGCAGGTAAAGTTGCCGCTTTTATGACAGTGATTCCACTATTCATCGTACTCATCTCCGAGTTGACGAGTATGTTTTTTCAAGCAATTGATGGAACCCATATCCCATCGGGCAAGCCCATGACCGATGAAGAAAAAAATGCCGCACAGATAAAACTCATATTCTGCCTTTCTGGATTATCGCTGGCGATCATGGCCGCGATTGTTGCCGTGATATTGAAAATTCCTAGCCTTATTTCTAACCTCATAGCCAATATTTTCTCAATATGCATCGGCATCGTTTTACTGAGCTACTCCATTTATAAAATTGTCGATTATGCAATGACGATCAAATCCAGTGATAACGAAGAAGATCAAATATGGGGGATTGGTATTGAATCGGCATCAGGACTGGCATCCTTAATTGGAATCGGCGGCTCTATTTCTGTCATCATTGCCAGTTATTTAATTAAAGGCGAAGGGATTTCTGGAGCCGTCATGACGGCAGTGGCAGTAGGCTTGCAAGCGACTGGGGCGATCCTATCGAAAGGCTCAACGATTGTAGAATCCGGTCGTGTCTATCAATCCTTGGCAATCAGTTAACGGGCTACCCGGCTAACAATAAAGGGCTTCCCGACCGTAGCGCGTTTCCAAACGTAAACGCGCAGCCTTAGGCAAGCCTTTAACCACCAACGCAAAAGACACATCGATTTGGCGCTGCAATTCAGCCTCAGGCACATCGCCGGGAAAATTAATCGTATTCCAGTGACGTTTATTCATGTGATAACCGGGAATAACGCTGGTAAATACATCGCGTAATTGAATCGCTTCATCTGGTGGGCATTTTAAATTGATACGCCAACCGTCTTGACTAGGAATCACGAGAGCAAACATTTTACCCTCGATTTTATAGACGCTCGGCTCAGGGCCGAACGGAAAATCCTCAATACTGTCAGGCTTAGTCCGCAAATAGGCGTGAAGGTCATCCAGTGTCATATTATTTTCCTATTGGCAGCTCAAACCTATTTTCCGCCTTACTGTAAAGTTACCCGTGGCACCCGCGGAGTGACTTGGCAATACAATTCATAACCTATGGTGCCGCACAACGCTGCAACACGATCAATGTCCACCAACTCACCCCATAATTGAACCGATGAACCAATTTGTGCAGTAGGCACATCGGTTATATCAACGGTAATCATATCCATAGAGACGCGACCAATCAGTGGGCATTCAACACCGGCAACATTCACTGGCGTGCCCACTGGGGCATGACGCGGATAGCCATCGCCATAACCAATCGCTACAACGCCAACTCGCGTATCACGCTCGGCAACCCAACTATGGCCATAACCAACACCTTCACCAGCGGCAACCTCGTGCGTGCTAATAAGCGCCGACTGCAAACTCATTACAGGACGCAAATCCAATTCAGACGCGGTTTTTTCCGCCAACGGTGAACTACCATAGAGCATAATCCCCGGACGACTCACCGCTTCAGCAATGCTCTCGTCGCGCATCAACGCCGCGCTATTACTTAAACTTAACGGCACAGGCCAATCGTGTTTGAGCATAATTTGACGCTGCTCAGTGAAAAACGCATCGTCGGCCTCGTCCGCGGTGGCAAAGTGACTCATCACATGAACCAGCTGTAAATTGTCGTTCGCTTCAATTTGAATAATGATGGAGTTCGCGTCATCCACACGAATCCCTAAACGATTCATGCCACTGTTTATTTTTAACCAAACCGGCACAGGATATCGAAACTCTAATCCTTGGCAGTCTTGTAGCTGTTGTTCGTGATGAACCACTAACTGTAAGCCTAAATCCGCCGCGACTTGCCATTCTTCCGCGTTATAGGCACCTTGCAGAACAAGAATAGGATGATCGAAGCCAGCGGAACGAATACGTACACCTTCATCGACACATGCCACAGCAAAGCCATCCGCTTCGGATGCCAGAGCATTGGCGCAAGCCTCCAAGCCATGACCATAGCCATTGGCCTTGATCACGGCATAAGCTAAGGCGGCAGCACGGCGTTTAGCCACACGGTAATTGTGACGCAAGTTAGACCATTTGAGTAATGCGCGAACAGGACGTGTCATAAGCGTGGGAACAATCCAGAAAATCAGTACAATAGACCCATCACAGCAATCCTGTAATGACCCTAGTCATTATGTCAGTCCTATTCAGTACCCGGAAGTTATTCATGCCGAGCCATCCGTTATTTACCGACAAAACCATTGCCCTGTCTGCGACGCTCGCGGCCACGATCGGGCTGGAAGAAGCGGTATTACTGACGATACTGAACGACGCCGCCAGTTTGCAAAGCAATCAATGGGCACGGTTGCATTGCCAAACCTTACGCCTGCAACTGCCATTTTGGGACGATGTATCCATTCGACGCGTACTGCGTAGCCTCATCGACAAAGGATTACTCAGCTTGCAGGGGCCTATGTTCCCAGATGCCGAGTCCCTGATTTTTGGCTTTGGCAGCCAAGGTGTTACCGAAGTTCCAGCGGATACCAGCACCAGAGCGATACAGCAACCCGCACAGCCATCAGTGCAACCGGCCAACGTTGTACAGCCCATGCCGGGCCAGACCACACCGCATAAACCGCTCAATGGCCAGTGGCAACCCAACGAAGACACACTCGCGCGGTTAGAGCAGCACGGTGTTCCGCGAGCGTTTAGCTGGGCGCAAATGGATGCTTTTATATTGCAAGGCCAAGAACAAGGTGCGAACCGTAACGACTGGAATACCCGATTTTTCCGTCATGTGAAAAATCAGTGGGTATTTAGCCAAAATGACGCGCAAAAAAATGCGCGTATACCGGAACGTACCGCGTTTAATCCGGCACAAGACGAAGCCAAACCCATCGCATTAAATTGGCAGCCGAGTGCTGATGCCTGCCAGATTTTAGGCCGTGCAGGCATTGATCCACAATTTATTGAAGACGCGGTGGCCGAGTTTATTTTGTATTGGAGCGAGCGCGGTGATGCCTTTAAAACGTGGAACAGCAAATTTATCCAGCACGTTCGTCAGCAATGGGCGCGCTACACATCGGCGGTAGAACATTCGCCTCTGCCCAGCCGTATTGTCGATAATTGGCAACCGGCGGCCGATTGCTTTGATATTTTAGCCATGGGTCATATTCCACAAGAATTTGCCCAAAATTTAGTACCCGAATTTGTGCTGTACTGGCGTGATTCCAACCAAGTTCATAACAGTTGGAATAGCCGCTTTTTACAGTACGTAAAACAACAATGGGGCAAGCGTTTGGCTCAGCCTGTAGGAGATGCAAATGGACAGCAAACAACTGCTAAACCGGGTTACACAACAGCTGAAGCAAGCATCCAAAGACTCAACGATACAAGCTGGTGATAACGGCGCCATCGCCCATGAGCCGACGGTTGAGCAAAAAGAAGCGATAAACCAGATTTTTGAACTGTTTCGATTTAATTATCACAACCAGTTTTTAAAAGCGTTTCCTGATCTTGATACCATGATCATGGCCAAACGCTTGTGGGCTAAATTATTAGCCGACTACAGCGGCCAAGTGATTATGCGCGCCGCCGAAAAAACGGTAAAAGACAGTACCTATTTACCGAATGTACATGAAGTACTCATGCGCTGTGATATTGCCGACGTCCACGGCTTGCCGTCGACACACGCGGCCTACATGGAAGCCTGCCGAGCACCCTCACCTAAGCGCGAATACTCATGGACGCACCCCGCAATTTATTACGCCGGTCGCGCCAGCGATTGGTTCTTTCTCGCGAATGAACCTGAAGCCGTCGCCTTCCCTGTATTTAAGCGTAATTACGAATTATTGCTGCAACGTATACAACAAGGTGAAGAGATAGAACTCGAATTGCCGAAGGCGCTACCGGAACACAGCAGCGTGCCCTTGCCACGCAAAGAACAACAACAGCGTCTGCACGCCCTACAAGACTTACTTAAAGATTAATTTGAATACGCTCACCGGCGGTGAGCGTTTGCGCATCTCCCGCCCACTGCGCCCGCACAGATCCTTCTAACACCTGTACCGTTAATTGTTTCTCCAGCAACGTCATACGAAATGCACTCGTACCCGCACGTAAACGAAAATCCCCAGCTTGCACCCAAAAAGGTCGAAGCGGATCTTCCATCACCACAAAGGTCGCTTCACCGCCAACCAAGCGCAAACGTTGCTGCTCATCACTGATGCGCCGCGATAACTGCGTATTTTCACTCAACTGAATTTCCGAACCACCCGCCATCGCAAGGGAACGAACCTCCCCCGCCACCGTCGAAATGGTGTCCACCGTCGCAGCCGACTGACTTTGCTTAGGGCTAAAAAACAGAAATACCGATAACGGAATCGCAATCAACAGCGTCAGCGCTGCATACAAAGAACGAGAAGGGGCCATAGCGGCAGACATAATCAAACCTGCAAACAGAAATATGCTTCGACACTACCACTGCTATGCTCAATGAGCGATGCGACTTTTGGGTAGGATAAGAATCGACCGAATAAACCGTTTCAACAAACTCCCCGTTAAAGACTCAACCCACCGAGGAAAATATGTACGAACTACAACCCCATAGCGTCTACTGCCCCTACTGCGGCGAAAACCTAGACGTACTGATCGATAACTCTGAAGACGAACAAGACTACATCGAAGACTGCCAAGTGTGCTGCCGCCCAATTCGATTTTTAGTGCAGATCGATAACGACGGCGATGCCATGGTTATCGTGCAGGATGAAAATGACGTTTAGGAGAACGCTCACGTCCCCTCATCTGTAAAGATTATCAAAAGCCATTTACCTATAATAATTATAGCTATACTATCCACAGGCTTGGAGCAAAGGACTGACCCATGGCCATCGAACTACCCAAATTCAAAGCTCACGAAGTCAGGGCTGAAATCAAACGCATTGCCGATTCCAGCACACATTTCGTGGAGTTTTTAGATCACGCGCTCGACAGAATGGAGCAGCGCGGCGTTACTACGCGACAAGTGCTCCGAGTATTGAGAGACGGAGATCAAGAGGGCAATGCAGAATGGTGTACCGATAAGGAACGCGGCTGGCGCTGCAGATTAAGCAGAATCACCGCCGGTGAAAAAATCACAGTCATCGCAAAACTCGTTGAACGTAAGAATTCAACTTGTCTCGTTGTAACCACTTGGGAGGGCTAGCCATGTATCACTATAAAGCATGTGGTCTAGACAATGTGTACTTAAAAAATGGCTATGAAGAGAAAAATACGCCATCGGGCAAATCCATTGCCATCCATGATATTGACGGCCTACACAAAGCCATCGGCAAAGGTATAGCCAATAAAGAAGCAGCTTTAACACCACAAGAATTTCGCTTTTTACGTGGAGAGTTAGATCTTTCACAAAAAGCACTTGGCATGTTGCTCGATCGAACGGATCAAATGGTCGCCAAGTGGGAAAAAGGCGAGACTAAAATTCTAGTGCTGGCCGATAAAGCCATTCGTGATTTATACATGGAAAGCATCGGCGAAGGACCGATCTCCAACCTGCTGCAACGCTTAGCCCAGCTAGATAGAAAAAATCGCGAACTCACTTTGCAACTAGAGGAAACCGCTACCGGCTGGCTAAGCGAAAGTAGCGCCGCGTAGGCGGAGGCTCATTTGTGTTGGTTGAATTGCGTGGACCGTCAGTCCTAGGCAGCTCACTGCCAAGCCCTTGTTATTCGCTAGTAGTTAACATTTAGTAACGACATAAATCGCTAAGGATGGTGACCTTCCTATAGAGGACTTTCACCTCATTAGCTCTCCCCCGAATTGGCCATAAACTATACCGATGATAGAGGCCAAAAAAATTATGATGCTATAGCTGGTCGTTAGCATCTACCTCAACTTGGATGAGAAAATTATGGGGCATTGAGTATGAAAATCATCATTGCAAGTATCCTTTTTTCTCTGCTTATAACGAGCTGTGCAACTGTTCATAATTCTTCGGTACTGTATCGAGAGTATTCACAATATCAGGAAGTCGCAAATAAGAATAATATCGTTGAAATGGCTGAGAACTTCTTTAGTCCTAATCTACTCGGCACAAATTACCAGACCAATCCTGATGCAGTAAACCAGTTACTATTCAAGAATTATATGGCTAATATCAGTAGCCACCATGAAAAAGTGGATGAGATTGGGAGCTGCCTGACTATAAACGGATATGACGAAGAACGTTTCCCTTTAATTTTTAGCCTGAAGTATATTTTACTTAATGGTCATTGGCTTATTGACAATATTCATGTTGTTTTTGTCGAAAATGAAAGTGATTTTTCTAATAATGCTAAATGTCCGAGTGAGTACCCAAACTAGTACTCATCGGTGGCTGAGGGTCTCGAATCCTTGGCCCCGTAACCTTCTGCCTACGCATCTCCCGAAAGTCGACCAAGGCTTCATGAAACTTATTAACGTTATTCAATAAGCGATAAGTTGTCACAGGGTTCGTTCCTTTGTCCTTTGACTAGCGTCAATTATTCTTATGACGAGAGCTTAGCTAATACACTCCCGCAATAGGTATTCGATCCAGCAGTGACTCTGTTCAAATTACTCCTTCGTTATCTACTCCGCATAATCATGCGCTCCTTGCACCGCGCGAAATACAGCAAGTTATGGTTATGCATCTAGTGCGATGAGTTCCTTTCTCGGCTTTAGCCTCCAGACTTGCTTCGCGCTCTCAAAGTAAGCGCTAAAACAACCCCATCTAAAACCCACGCCAACATCCCTTTAAGCTGTCTTCAAATTATTTAACGAGACGGCTCATGACCAAATCGGAACAGTAGCAACAACACTTAATCCCTGGCACGAGAGTGGTCTATCTCAAGTGGCCTCTTGCCAGTAGCACAAGATTGCCGTTCATAATTTTCAGTATTGGCGTAAATGTTTGTCGCCCAAGACCCAGTTAACGAAAATAAAGGCTCTGATCCCTATCACTCTGACATCCTCGGCTCCTGCACGACTACGATTGGGCTCGCAGGTGTTGATTCAACTGCCAACGGAGGCCTTACCCGATCTATTGGTGGCTCTCGATGGTCGAGGACTTTTGTATGCTTCGGCCTAGCACATCGGTTCGGGTATATTTATACGCAGGCGCGGTGGATATGCACAAGTCGATTAATGGCTTGTCCTCTCTGGTTGAGCAGGAGTTAGAACTCAATCCCATGATCAATACGCTGTTCATGTTTTGCAATCGTAACCGCGATAAGGTTAATACTGTACTGGGAGCGCAATGGCTTTGTGCTGTGGTACAAACGGTTGGAAAAGCAAGATTTTAAATGGCTAAAGCCGGATACCACCGCCTCCCTCTGCACCGACGGTTACCAGCTGAATTTATTATTGGATGAGCTGGATGTTTTTAATAATAAACCGCATGAAACGCTATTTTATTCTGCTATAAACTAACGGGGTTGGTACAATCTAACCTCATAAAAATACCACCGACTGATCGCTTACCTGACGATATTGTTGCGATAAAACAACAACTTTTAGCACAGAGAAAATTATTGCAATCGCAAAAAAATTAGTTAGAGAAAAAGAACAATTAATTAGCCAAAAGCAATCACTTATCCAGTTTTTGGAAGAGCAGATCATTCTGTTTAAACAGCGTCAATTTGGTAAAAGCAGCGAGAAAAGTGATCAGCAAGCCGAATTGTTTGATGAAGTCGGCCGTGAGGGCGAAGCCTCCGGCCGTAAACCTTTGCCTGCAGTATTGCCGCGAGTACGCATCGAACACGACCTTGCTGAAGCCGATAAACATTGTGCATGTGGCTGTGTAAAAACCTGTATCGGTGAAGACACCAGCGAACAGCTGGATATTATTCCTGCCGTGGTTCAGGTTCTCATTCATGCTCGCAAAAAATACGCGTGTAAAGCCTGTGAATCCGGCGTAAATATCGCTGAACTTCCGAAACAACCGAGACCAAAGAGCAATGTTAGCCGGGCTTACTCGCCCACATTGCGGTTGGCAAACATCAAGACGGCTTACCGCTCTACCGGATGGAAATCATTTTTAAACGAATGGGGATTCATTTACCGCGTAACACCTTAGCCAACTGGATGATCAAAAGCAGTGAATGTCTGCAACCTCTCTACAACCTGCCAAATGATCAACTTCTGGATAGCGGTTACATCGACATGGATGAGACGCGGGTACAGGTATTAAAAGAACCGGATAAAACAGCCGAAAGTCTCAGCTACATCAGGGTCAGGAAAACCGGGGATCGAAAACATCCCATCATCTTATTTTATTACGAGAGTGGTCGAAGTACCGACGTTGCAGCCTCGCTATTAGGTACTATCAATGCTACCTGCAAGCCGATGATTGCTCGGGTTATCACCGCATTGGACGGCAAGAAGGCGTCACAGTATTAGGCTACATGGCTCATGCTCGTCGTAAATTTATCGATGCGCAAAAAGTCAGCAAAGCCGACATCGCGATCACCATGATCAAAGGGCTATACGCCATCGAAGCCAGCATCAAAGATCAATCAGCCGAACAGAAATACGACATTCGACAAGAAAAAAGCCTACCTCAACTCAACAAACTCAGAGCTCGGCTAGATAAAGCGTTGCAACAAACCCTGCCGAAAGGGAAAACAGGCGAAGCCTTAGCATACCTCGATAAAAACAGGGATAATCTCACGATATATATCAGCGATGGCCGACTGAATATAGACAAAAATCCAGTCGAAAATGCCATCAGACCATTTGCGGAATTGGTTATTCAGTGATAGTCAGCTGGACGCAAAGGCCAGCGCCATGCTTTACAGCATAATAGAAACCGCCAAAGCGAATGAGCTCGAATCCTACGCGTATTTACGTACGGTACTGACGCGATTATCGCACTGTGAAACGGTGGAGGTGATTGAAAAACTGCTACCGGAAAATATAGAACTGGAAGTTATTTAAATTGATACGTGGGGTGAATCGCCCCTAGTTTCCTAGACACCCATTTGCTTCAAAAAATAATTCTTTTCATAGTCCCTTGGCGACAAGTCATTATTATTACCATGACGACGTGTGGAATTATAAAACAGCTCAATATAATTAAATATATCCGCTTTTCCTTCTTCTCTTGTGCGATAAATTTTACGGCGAATACGTTCTCGCTTTAGCAAGGCAAAGAAGCTTTCCGCACAGGCATTATCATGACAGTTCCCTCTACGGCTCATACTGACGGTTAAGTTATTGGCTTTTAACATGCTTTGCCAGTCGTAACTTGTGTATTGGCAACCTTGATCGGAATGCACGATCACCTCACCTTTTGGCTTCCTTCGCCAGCACGCCATCGTGATTGCATTCAGTACCAAATCGGTATTAATACGTTCACTCATCGACCAGCCAACGACCTGCCGTGAGAATAAATCAATGATTACCGCTAGAAACAGCCAGCCCTCATAGGTACGAATGTAGGTAATATCGGTGACCCATACGGTATTCGGTTTGGATACATCAAATTCACGATTCAGTAGGTTAGGGGCAACGGTGGATAACTCGCCGCTGTCATAGCGTGTTTTTCGGTTGTAGCCCCGCTCTGCCTGTATTTGTGCCTGCTGCATCAGTCGATGAACACGATTTTTTCCACAGTGTTCTCCTGCATGCTTTAGATCTTTATGGATTTTTCGATAGCCATAAACGCAACCACTCTCAAGCCAGAATTGCTTAATAAACCCGAGTAGATACTCATCAACTTTCTGCCGTGTACTTTCGGGGTTCGCTAACCAGGCATAAAACCCACTGGGATGAACTTCAAGTGTTCGACACAGGGTACGAACGGAGTAGCGATCTGTTCGAGATTTTATGAACGTGTATTTTTCTTTGACTCGGCAGCAAAGAACACGGCGGCCTCCTTTAATATGTCACGCTCCTCTGTGACACGTTTTAGCTCCGCTTTAAGCTTACGCAGCTCTTCATGACTGGATTGCTTCTCGTGGTAGGCTTGCGCATTCTCGCCGTAACGATCACGCCAGTTGTACAAGCTCTTAGTTGTAATGCCTAAACGCTGAGCAACATCAGCAATGGAGTAACCATGTTCGGTCACTTGCTTTACTGCTGCGATCTTGAATTCTTCGTTATATCGTTCACCAGCCATCTCGGCCTCCTCTTTAAATACATTGTAACTTTAAAGAGTGTCTAGGAAACTAGGGGCGATTCAGGGTTGTTTGAGCGCTTACGCTGCTTTACTTCTCCGCTTTCACGGATCATTCAAGAACAAGTGCGTCCGCAATTGGGCCTTGGCTGGGGAAGTGCGATATCACCAAACTCTGCAGGTTTGACCGCGAGTCAGTTAAACCAAGTAGATTGTAGCCAAATCAATCTGGATGAATGGATAGGTATTTTGTCGATCACGGGCAACCTACACGAAATACCGTCACGGGATCTGGAAGGACCAACAGGCTCAGGAAGTACACTAAACGTGGATGGAAATCGTCAGAGTGCCGCAGATAGAGCCATTGAACAGCTTAACGGAATGGATCTCCAGAAACGTAAGCGCTCAAGCAACCCCACCTACCAATTTAAATAACCGCCAGTTCTATATTTTCTGGCAGCAGTTTTCCAATATCGTCCACTGTTTCACAGTGCGGTAATCGCGTCAGTACCGTACGTAAATACGCGTAAGGTTCGAGCCCGTTCGCTTTGGCGGTTTCTATTATGCTGTACAGCATGGCACTGGCCTTTGCGCCCCGCTGACTATCACTGAATAACCAGTTCTTGCGTCCAATCGCAAACGGTCTGATGGCATTTTCGACTGGATTGTTGTCTATGTTCAGTCGGCCATCGCTGATGTATACCGTGAGCTTATCCCAGTTTTTATCAAGGTAGGCTAACGCTTCGCCCGTTTTTCCTTTAGGCAGGGTCTGTTGCAACGCTTTATCCAGCCAAGCTCTGAGTTTATTGAGCTGGGGAAGGCTTTTTTCTTGTCGAATTTGATATTTTTGTTCGGCTGATTGGTCTTTGATGCTAGCTTCGATAGCGTAAAGCCCTTTGATCATGGTGATCGCCATATCGGCTTTGCTGACTTTCCCTTTCGGGCTAGGGCTGACTTTTTGCGCCTCGATAAATTTACGACGAGCATGAGCCATGCAGCCTAATGCTGTGACGCCTTCTTGCTGCCCAATTCGGTGATAACCCGCGTAATCATCAGTTTGCAGGTAGCCTTGATAGTCGCCTAATAGCGAGGCTGCAACGTCTGTACGTCGACTACTCGCGTAATCAAATAAGATGATGGGATGTTCTCGATCACCGGTTTTTCGGACCCACATGTAGCTGAGACTTTCGGCCGTTTTATCCGGTTCTTTTAACACCTGCACCCGAGTTTCATCCATGTGGATGTAGTCGCTATCCAGAAGTTGATCATTCAGCAGGTTATAGAGCGGTTGCAGACATTCACTGCTTTTGATCATCCAGTTGGCTAACGTGTTACGCGGTAAATGAATGCCCATTCGTTTGAAAATGGTTTCCATCCGGTAGAGAGGTAAACCGTCTTGATATTTGGCAACCGCAATGTGGGCGAGTAAGCCTGGGCTGGCATTGCTCTTAGGAAGCGGTTGTTTCGGAAGTTCAGCAATGTGCACGCCGTTTTCGCAGGCCTTACACGCGTATTTTTTGCGGGCATGAACGAGCACCTGAACCACAGCAGGAATAATATCCAGTTGTTCGCTGGTGTCTTCACCGATGCAGGTTTTTACACAGCCACATTCACAACGTTTATCGACTTCAGCAAGATCGTGTTCGATACGTACTCGCGGTAATACCGCAGGCAGAGGTTTACGGCCGGAGGCTTTTTTAGGCGCAGACGATACAGCATCAGAGGCTGATTCTGCGGTGCTCACTTCTGCATCAATGGACTCTGCGATTTCAGGAGCGGAGGCATCATCCTCACGTTCGACTTCATCAAACAATTCGGCTTGCCGATCACTCTTCTCGCTGCTTTTACCAAACTGACGCTGTTTAAACAGAATGATCTGCTCTTCCAAAAACTGGATACGTGATTGCTTTTGGCTAATTAATTGTTCTTTTTTCTCCAACTGATTTTGTTGCGATTGCAATAATTGACTCTGCGCTAAAAGCTGTTGTTTTAGCGCAACAATATCGTCAGGTAAGTGATCAGTCGGTGGTGTTTTCATGGGGTTGGATTATACCAAACCCGTTAATTTATAGCAGAGTAAAATAGCGTTTCATGCGGTTTATTATTAAAAATATCCAGTCCATCCAACAATAAATTCAGTTGGTAACCGTCAATACAGAGGGATGCAGTGTCGGTCGGCTTTAGCCATTTAAAGCGTTGCTTTTCCAACCGCTTATACCACAGCACAAAGCCATTGCGCTCCCAGTACAGTAGCTTAACTTTATCGCGGTTACGATTACAAAAGACGAACAGCGCATTGATCATGGGGTTGAGTTCTAACTCCTGCTCAATCAGAGCGGACAAGCCATTAATCGACTTGCGCATATCCACCGCGCCTGCGTATAAATACACCTGAACCGATGCGCTAGGCCGAAGCATACAAAAGTCCTCGATCATTAAGAGCCACCAAGAGATCGGGTAAAGCCTCGGTTGGCAGTTCAATCAACACCTGCGAGCCCAATCGTAGTCGTGCCGGAGCCGAGGACGTCAGTGTGATAGGGATCAGAGCCTTGGTTTTCGTTAACTCGGTCTTGGGCGACAAACGTTTTCGCCAATACTGAAAATTATGAACGGCTATGTTGTGCTGCTGGCAAAAGGCAACTTGCGATAATCCACTGGCGTGCCAGAGATTAAGGTGTTGTTGCCATTGTTCCGATTTGGTCATGAGCTGTCTCGTTAAATAATTTGAAGACAGCTTAAAGGGATGTTGGCGTGGGTTTTAGGTGGGGTTGTTTGAGCGCTTACCCAGAAACTGCGTCAGGAGGCAACGGAAGAGATTTCGGGGAATAACTGAATGCGCTATAAGAAGGCGAAAAATATTGCCAAATGGTCACTTTAACTTTAACAAGCTAATTCAGCCTATAAAGTGACCAATTTGGCCCTTTGTATCTACTAATATTCTAGCTTCAATTTTATTTCATATTAACTATCGATTTTGAGTAAGAAATCAGAAAACGTCTTGTCAATAAGTTCTGTTTTTCCTATCTCAAAATCCAAAAAAAAGACCATATGATTTTTTCTATCGAAGCATAAGTAGTTGCCAAAGTTATCAATTGCAAAAGCAACAAGTAGTTCTGAGATTTCAGCAACACCTTTATTCAATCTGACGATATTTTCTACATCACCAGGATTGAAGGATAAAAAGGATTTAATCGTTTTCTCTTGCAATGAACTCGTAGTAAATACACTTACAGGAGGTCGACTGCCATTGTATTTCTTAACAAAACTCACAAAAGAATCTGTGAATTTGTAGTCAAGCTTTTTCTCAACATCTGAAATGAGGCTTTCCGTCACCAAAGGTTTAATGTAACGCCATTCTTTCATTTTCAATATCCTCTATTATCAACGGTTTTCTTTTCCGCCACCCCAAATGGCTTTTCCACCAGTATGTCGGTTATTTTGATGATCTTCCGTGCTAATAAGCTGCATTTCGCCATACTCTTCACTGTGATGCCAAGTATAACCATCGGGGGTTTCACCATTTTCAATTTGTTCTAACTGTTCATCGCTGAATTGCTTTTCAAACTCAGGATCGTTGTCAACTTTTTCTTTTAGCGCTTGATTCGCATATTCCGCTTGCGCAGAGTCTCTTGCCTGGATCAACTGTTCTGGCAATTGTACATCAATGGCACTATTGAACTGCGGGAACACACCTTCAATTTCGACCCCATTTATTTCAACTGTTTTGCGTTCATATATAACGCCATCTTCACCTGTTTGACCTTCTTTGCTTTCATTTATTGTTTTTAGGTAAATCTTTCCATTTTCATCGATAGTCGCATTTTCAAGTAAACTCCCTGAACAACCGATCTTTTCTTTATAGTAATCCTTCTCTTCTTGTGTCAAAGATCTGGATTCACCTTCTTCGCATTCAGGCTTCGCATCCACTTGCTCTAAAATAGGGCGGTCAAGCTTATGTAAGTAGATGCTTTTTTCATCAATACTCTCTAACATTTTTGACAGTTCGGGTTGCAGCTTATTTGCAATCTCTTTTGAGGTTATTAAATCCATCATCCTGCAAGGCTCCTTTTAGCAAACTTTGTCCATTCAGAGTAGAGCTTGGTGTACAACTCTCCATTGGGAACTAATGATCTGAGTAGAGGCTGAATCAACATAACCACCTGCACTTGAGACGCAGTATCGCACTTTTCGAAAACTAGGTTTTGAAGATTAGAATGTATTTGCTCTATGCTCTTGCCTCGGCAAATAGCGCTCTCTAACTTAGTCTTACAGTCTAATAAATTTGGTACAAGAGATGCGAAATCGCTGAATTGCATATCGGTTAGACCAGAATATAAATACTTTCTTAGTCGAATTTTCATTTCAGTGGGCAAATTACTTCTAAAGAGATCTTCTGCCAATTGGTCTGCATTTGCTTCTGACGGTACTTGATTGTACCCACTCAAAAGATGAGTGAGTAAACTAAATCGAAACGACATTTCACTCATTGCATTGGTTGGCACTGCTTGATATAGGTAGGGGCATTCTTGCCCAGAAAAACGGCTGACTTTACATAATACAGCTTCGAGCCATTCGTTCTGATAGACCACCGCAATCCCTCGAGGCAAACGGGCAATTTCGTCAATCTGCTCTTCCGTTAGTGCCGCAGACTTACCTGCCAACAAGCGATCTGTTTCATCGGGCAAGCGCATCAAGATTTTAGTGTTAGTATTGCGAATGGCTGAAATATGCACCGCTGACGGTGATTGATCTGCGATGATAAAGCCTTCGCCATACGTTCGCATTTCTGCAATGGCATTAGACAGCATTTCTACCGATTTTTCTGCAACGCTGCCGCCTTCTGCGCCACTCGTTGATGGGTTTGCTCGCAAGATATTATGGGCTTCTTCCAACACAGTAATGTGTTTAAGAGGTTGGTTCATTAGCATTTGCTCAGCACGGTATTCACCCAGTCTAATGATCAATAGTCCCATCAAAAGCGATTTGGTTTCTTGCGACCCGACTCGGCTCAAATCGATGATGACGTTGAGGTCGAACAGGTCTGCATTGCTGATTTCATCAGCTGCAAATATTTGGCCATTCAGTCCGTTAACCATTGACCTTACACGCGTGACTAATGCACCTGTATAGTTGCTCTTCGTTTCATCTGAGTATGCCGATTGCGTAATCACTGATTCGAGTTGCATAAGTAAATCAGCAAATGTCGGGAACAACGAAGAACCGAGTGTTGACGTTGAATCACGCAAATCCCATCCACAGGCTTCATAACTTCTCAGTACCGCATCTTTGAGAATGGCAGGCATTGCTGCATACATCGGCCAGCAAACGTTAAACACTTCAATCAAGCGATCCACATGTTCAAGGACATGGGTTTGTTCAGGGAAAGAAAACGGATTGATTTTTAAAAGCTCTGTAAATCGTTCGTTAGTGCCCAAAACACGCACACCTTCACGATTTCCAAAAACATGCTTGTACTCACCCTTTGCCGGTTCAATGACCAAGAATGGAATGTCTTGTTGTATCGCCTGATTCAACAGGGCGTAAACCGTATTGCTTTTTCCTGAGCCTGTTGAGCCAGTGATCAGCGTGTGGCTTGTTAGTTGGTCGAGATCTAATTCCACGTTTTGGGGCAAGTCAGTCCACAAGTGGCGTACTTGGCCCAACGATATCGTTCGCGAGTTGGTACCAGCGACATCAGTGTTCAGCGTTTGTACTTTCCGGCCAAATGCTGCGGTTTCCTGCACCACGACGGTAGAAGTAGAACGGCGAGGAAGGCTCAGCTGTAGGGCCATTTCCTTGCTCGATACCAAGGTCGCAGGAGTAAGGTAGGGGATATGAGCATTCCCTAAAAAACTCGGCTCTAGCCGAGGGTGCATGAGCTGCCCCAACCATTGCGTTATCAAATTGGCTTTTTTTCCAGCCCATGTGGTCAGAGCAAAGTCTTCCATCGACGACTGGGTTCCGCGGGTCAGACCCAAGAAGATGCTGGATAATGCTTCACTAGAGGCGACGCTATCACTGACAAAGTAAGCGGTACTGAGCCAGCCACCGTGGCTTTTAGCTTCGTTGATTCGGTTTAAGTGGTGATCCACCTTATCAAGCATATTTAAAATGCCTTTGTCAGCTGTCTCAAAACTTACTTGCTGTGTTGAGCCGTATGTCTGCGTTAGCCCCTTGGTATCGGTCGTGCTTTGAGTGGCGGTTTTTGTTGTTGTGGTACTTGTGGCTGTCGACTGGTTAGTAGAATGGCTAGTGCTTTCACTGGTAGAGGTTGAATCTGAAGTCCCCTTTGTATCGGTGGTTTGAAACATACTCGCAATTTGACCACCAACTTGGCTGCCGATCATGGCTCCAAGCCCCCCTACACAAGCCCCTACGGCAGAGCCGAGTGCCATGGCTCCCATTCCAATTATTTTATCCTTTTTGTTTGGCGAGGATTTACTTTCACTGGCGGTGTGGGAATGGGAAGTCGATGTCGTTGTACTTTCACTGGTTCCTGTTGTTTCGGTCAGCCCGAGGCTTTCGCCCAAAGAGTAGCTCAGTCCTTCACTGATGCTTAAGTTAATAGCATCGCTGTCCTGAGTGCCATAGCTGTATTGGCGATTTGACAGAGCGGAAAGTTGAGTCGCCACCTGCTCATAACCTGTACGAACGGTATTCAATGCTTGCATAGAAACCGGCTCGGCGAGGATCAGTCCCTCGTAAGTGCGGCTTTCTGCAGCATCGATAAAACGCTCTAGCCCTTGCATAAAGTGGGTCTGATCTTCCGTAGAAAGGCCCGGCACGCTGCTAACTGCAGTGACTGTTTTGCATGAGTTACCTGCACTGAGTTCGTCCAACAAGGCGTCAATATCGGTTCCGTTGAGTGGAGCCAGCTTACTGCCGGGAAAATGTCCTTTGAAAGTTTCTTGCAACAAATCTCCCGAGTTTTGGCCCAACATTTTTCCTGGCTCACCACGTGTGCCAATGTGGAGCAGCGTCTCATTTCCGTCAGACTTCAGGAAAAGGAACACAGTGTATCCGGCAGCACCCAATGCAGTGTAAGCCGCGGTGGTGCTTTCTAGTACGGATTGCTTGTTTTCCTGTACCAGACGTTCCACACGGAAAATGCGTACATCGCCACCTCGGTTAAGTGACACTCTTTGTTGGTTTTCCACCTGCAACACATCGTAGTGTTTGAGTTCAGCAAGGTAGCTTTTGTTAACCAATGCATGCGCAGTCGAGAGCGTTGTCAGCGCCTCTTGTTGTGCAGGAAGCAACTCGGTTTCGGAAGCAAGATGTCCCCTTTCGGTAGTAGATAGATTCATCGTAAGCCCCATTAAACAATGACAGCCAGAATGACTAGGGCGATAGCTGCTACAACCCCACCAATCAGCAGCAAGGATTTCAGAACGTTGTTCTCAGGTTTAGGCTTAGTTCCTTGAATACTTCCTATTGCTTGATGCTGTTGCCCTGGTGTGGTTTTTTTCGCCGTACTTTGTGGTTGTGTTTTTGGCAATGTTGCAGAGCGAGCGTCATCTTGCGCAATTTTAAACACATGTTCACGCACTGCGACCATATGGCGAATGCGTTCCAATGAGAAGTTTGATGTCGCATATAGCTCTTGCGTGTGGTAGTAGTGACTGTCCCACTTCACCTTGTCTTGCTCCATCTGCTGGGAATATGCGTTTTCTTCGTAAACAACAAAAAGGATTGGGTATTTAGAGAGCGTCCAAGCTATGGCTTGGGTAATAACCGCCGTTGATAGACGCTTATCATTCATTTCCATAAATAAAGCAATGCGAACAGAAGATAGGTCACCACTGTTCACGCTATTGCTTAATGAGCGGGATGGGGTAAACCCTGTTAAATCGACAGATGAAAAATCAGCGCTCATTGTGTTTTCCTTTGTACTTTTGGCTTCTTCGTGGCTTGTTATCGAACTGGAGGCCGGGCGGGAAAAACCTGCGATACCTCGTTCCGTTAAGTGACTTTTCAACTGAATAAGGTGCTCTAATCGTTTTAAACAGAAATTTTCTTCCGCCATATGGAGTTGCAAGGCGAAATAAGCTCCCCCCTTCTGTTCCCACTTATAACTGTCTTCACTAATTGGATCTGTGGTGCTATCGGCTCGGTATTCTTCGAAAAGCGCAAGCTTGTCATCTGGCAGTGCTGACAATACTTGGCGGAGTAACTCCGCTTTAAAATCTCTGCATTTTATAAAGTCGATGATTTCCGCTTTAAATTCTGCGACAGTTAGATTTGGTGCAACAAATTCCGTGAATGCTGTCATGATATTGGCCTCTAAAAACCCACTGATGTTCTCAGTGGGTCAGTAACGGGTTAAAACTGTAAGATGACTTCCAGCTCTTGCTTGATAGCGCAAATCTCATCGATATCACTTTTTGCTTGAGCAATGGCGTTTTCGCGCTGAGTTTGGTTTTCAACTTTTTGTTCTATATCAGCGAGAACGGCAGTAAACTTAATGCTAAATTCGCTTTCTAAGAATGCAAGGTAGTTATCAATCAGCTTGTCCTTGTCTTCTCTAATACGTTGAACTGCGTCGCCCTTTAAGGAAGCAAACTGTTTGCGGATTACGGTAATCCGTTCTTTCCAAAGTTCTTGAAGATCAACGTATTCTTTATCGTCATACACATTGACTGTCTCAGTATCTCCCCAAGTCCAGGGTTTATACCAAGTCGAAGTACTTGTTTCGTATGAATCAACCACCACTCTTTTGGTTTGCACTTCATCACTCTTCAATTCAAGATTGAGAGAAAAAGCGCTTATAGATTTCTTTAGTGACTGAAATACGGGCAATTCCAGTGTACGACTCTCAGGAAACAGTTGCGCTACATGATTTTGATACTCTTGATGCAACTCCCTTTTAATAATTTCTTGTGAGCTCATGAATGCCTTCTCGTACTCATTTATGCTGCGATTAAACAGAAACTTAATGTCTTTCGACGCAACATCGATTTTCGATTCTGCCTCTCTGCTACTGACATCACCGATAAACAAGTCGCCCAACTCCCCGATACGTGCGTAGACGTCTATTTCTATATCATTCAGAGCATTGTGCACGTCCATCGGCAAGTCACGGCCTTCTTGTTTTAGCTGCTCTTTGTAGGCCCGCGTATTGAAGCCCTGATCACGACGCGCTTTTAGGCTACGAATTTCTGATTGCAGCATTGAAAGTGCTTGTTCATCAATCTCCAGTTGTTTGATTAACTCGGCCTCTTGCATTCCACGTTCAATAACGGCGGTCATGGCCAAATGAGCGCGGTTGAGTCGCATTGGAAAGCTGTATTTATTGATGTATTCATCGATAACGGCTTCAACACCGGGTAAGCCACTGTTGAGCAAAGCACGCCACATGGTTTTGTCTTGCAAAGCTTCATCATGTTGCGCTTTTTCCTGCATTGTTGACATTACAGAGATACTGACCGACATATATTGCGGGAACGCCATACTTGGTTCTTCAAGCAACAGGTCGGCAATATTTGTTTTGTCGTTACGCTCTGCACGGGTTAACTCACCTTGTTTGCGCAGCAGGTAAGCCATACGCGCGGAGACGGGGAAGATGTTAGGGGCGTGAATGCCATTCTCTTCGAGATAGCTTTTCACGCGATTTAGCGCTTCTTCAATGTTTTCACCACGCTCAGGGTCGAACATGTCCATCTTGTTCACTACAAACAAAAAGCGATCCTTACTTTGTTTGCCGCCTTTACCCATTGTGTCGGCAACAAGTCTTAGCAACTGAGCATCATCATTAGTGCCCAACTGTGTCGCATTCAATACATAGATAATCAGTGGATTGCGCTTTGAATCCTGAATAAATCCCAATGTTGTACGCTGGTGTTCAGGGTCTTGACTGTTATTCGGCCCCGGAGTGTCGGTTAGTACGAGACGCACATTGTTGTTTTCTTTGATAGCGCGGATATTACCTTTCAACCTGATAGTTTTGGTTTCACAATCATCGTTCCACACTTTCATGGTCGCCAAGTCAACGGCATCATCGTGCTCAATGAGATTGCCATTGCTGTCGAAACGTTCACCGTAAAAAACGTCGCCTATAGATTTGTCATCAAAAATGTGGGCAATGGTTGCGGTGGTTGCTTCGTTCGCCGCAGGCAGCAAGCCTTGCCCCAGCATAGCGTTAATAAAGGTGGATTTACCCGAAGACATCGTGGCGACCACATAAGCGTCAAAATCATTGTTCAATGCGTCTTCGAAATCTTGCTTGGCTTTTAAGTCGCTATTCGCCAAGTAGTCGGCAAACTTTGGCGACTCGTTGCTAACCTGTTCCATCAGGGTTTTAATTTTTTCTAGGCGCTCTTCAGCAGGCGCAACAGGATTGAACTTCAGCTCAACACACATGCCATTCTGGATGGCATTGTTGGCAGCTTCTTTAATGTCATTGAAGTCCGATTCTACGCCTGTGAACTCAATAAAGAAGTCGTTGCTGCCATTAAACAATGCCTGCAGGTCATCAAAAATCTGCTCTACCCACAGCTGCAAGCGCTTAGCGCCATATGCCGTGATGTTCGAACTTTCGGATGGTGAGTGACCGTTAATGAGAAATTCGGTTTCTACTAAAAACGGATTATGCGTTATAGCAATGTGATTCATAGTAACGTCTCGTTTTATATGAAATAAATTGTTTTAATCGGGCGGCGTTTAAGCTGTGTCCATAATGAGAGTGCTCAGCGCGCTTAAGCCTGTGTAGTCAACGAAGGCATGCAGCTCCGTTTTACTCATCGCAGGGATTTTCCCTTTCGAAATTTTTGTGAGCCTTCTTCGCACATTTTTCTTTAGCACTCGCGGGATGGCGGCAGCACTATTGAAGTGAATTGGGTTTTCACGAAAGCGAACCAATTCAGCCCCAAGGATATTTCGTTCTCTACGCTTGAGTTCAACGTGATTTAGTGATTTTTTTGCTATCAAAGCAGACTGCGCCATAAGAGGTATAATTTGGGCATTTTTGTAGCCAAGCCCCTCTAAATATTTGCTCGCTAAAGCTACATAATGTTTGGCGGTTTCACCCCTTTTCTCATCCAAAGCATCGACTTTATTAAGCACGAAAATGACAGATTGTTTGAGGTTTACTTCACGAATGGTTTGAATGATTTCAGCATCATCGGTTGTGCCAAGCTGTGTTGCATTAAGAACGTAAATAACCGGGCTTTTAGGGTATTCCTTTAACGCATTAATGAAGCGTTCTTTATGGCGTTCATCCCTGCTATTATTGGCTCCTGGGGTATCTATTAAGGTATAACCCGCCAACATCGAATGTAGCTTTCCTCCTGAATACGGAATTACAACATCAAAAGCTGCGATGTCATCCAAACGGTTCCACTCGCGGATTTTTTCAGCGCAAAGGATGTTGTTTGATGCAATAACACTTCCCGAGTAGGAATAGGCTATTGCATTCGGCTTTGTTTTCGCGCATACGGTTACACGAGCTACTTTGGCTGTAGTCGCCTCGTTGCCCGCAGGCAGAAGCTCTTTACCGATAAGCGCATTAATAAGTGAGGATTTTCCTGCACTCATAGATGCAACAACGAGTATACATTTTGTATTTTTCTTCATAGCACTTCGCTTTCAGTTTCACAGCCTGCTTGGTCTAACCAAGACGTGAAATTTTTTCGAATGTAGGTATCGAGTTCGCATGGAGAGAGAACGCGAATGTTTGGAATCCAATATTGAACAATCGGTGCGATTTGCTTGTAACTCCATGCTGAGGAGGAAATCACGAGTGAGCCATCCTGTCGCTTTTCGATGATTTTTTGTTTCGGTAGTAGGGCCTTACGTTCAAAGTAAAACGCAACGTCGCGCGACACTTCAATAGTCACGTTAAAGATGGGCTGCCCAAACCAAATGGTATCTTGCTCTTTAATTTTCTCCACAACCGATGAGTCATAGTCAAAGTGATCTTTTTGGACGCACACGAACTTGATACGAGCAAGTGAGAACGTCTTTAGGGTGCCTTCTGAAATTGCTGCTAAATACCAGCTTCCACGACTGTAAACCATGAGGTATGGTGAAACAGTCCGAGACTTATCTTTGTATAAGAAGCTAACGCTTCTTCGATTTTTAATCGCAGTTTCAAAGACACGATAAAGCGAAGAAATAAAGTCAGCCTCAAGAGGTTGCTCTTGAAAGTGATAACAGTCGCTGGTTGAGTCACTAATAAAACTGCGAAGAAACTGAGCAGCTTTAAGTGGAAGTGCTTTTTTGAGTCCAAGATCATTAATCAAGCGAACAAGATCTTGTTCGTTATATTGGCTTCGAGCGGAAACCGAAAGTAGGTAATTTCCTGTTTCAGGGCAACGTTCGAGAATGGCGCATAAACGGTTAAAATTTCTGCGTATTGTTTTCGTGCTTACCTGATACTTTTCAGCCAATTCAGCGATATTTAGTGACTGCCCAGCATAAGCCATGCCAGTGATGTCGGCTAAACGGTTTGCAAGAATGTTGCTTTTCATAAACTTAGATCAACGACTTTAAAGAATGACGCATACATTACACTATGACTGAGACAGGGTGTGTCCATTTGAAACTATATTTTTCCATTTTCATGATTAATTTTAATATCGAGGACTTTGCTAAAAATCATCCAACAAAGAAAACTCAAGCTATTGGCTTCTTCCTGAGATTAGGTTTCTATCAACGGGTATATAGCATCCCCCCATATCTGATCAGCGCCATCCATCATAATCTCAACAACAACAGGTACAATGGTTGTTAGCAATGAGGTGCAATCTCTCAGTTGTTTCCGATTCGTCTTACTATTGTATGTTGCACCTCCGTGAAGTAGTTGGTTCCTCAAGGTGTAGAGCCTTGAAAACAAGATACTCAAAACGGTGGTCGTATCTCCACTGGCCAATGCACTATTTGCTGCTGTTTTTGCTTTTGACTGATCTCGTTTCCATTGTTCCTGAGTAAGTTGTCCAGCTTGAAACTTCCAAAAAGCCTGAAAAATATACTCATTGTTTAAGATCAGTCTGATAGATGTTGAATATTGTGACCAAACAATTTCAGATAGTTTCTTTAATGCATCTAAGTTCACTATTTTTGCCAAAAACTCTTGATATAAACCACGTTCACAAAAGTCTTTTGTAGAATCAAAATCCTGCGCATAAGCGGCATTGAAAGCTATCCACAAGAAAATAAACTGAGAATCATAATCCTCACATTGCTCAGCTTTGTTGAGCCAACTCAGGGCTCGATGGACTCGCAACGAAAGTGCTTGTGGGTAGGAATCTCGCTCCAGTCGATGACGTTCCTTGAGGTACTGATACATAATTGTTCTCCTAGAAAAGCTACCATTTACTCTCTCATTGAACGTTAGAATATGCAATGTGGTTGCTAGCGAATTGTGAGCAGTTCAATGCTATATATGACTCCTTCGAGAGGGGCTGGTTAATGGGAACCTAACTGGCTAGTTGGAGGGAGTCTTTGTTTCCTCGTCAGTGATATCGTCATTGGTTGAAGGCAAGCTTGCTCAACTTCAGCATCTTCACCCTTAGCTTGAGCAGATTTTTGAACTGTTTCGCTTTAATTATCACAACCAGTTTTTAAAAGCGTTTCCTGATCTTGATACCATGATTATGGCCAAACGCTTGTGGGCGAAATTATTAGCCGACTACAGCGGCCAAGTGATTATGCGCGCCGCCGAAAAAACGGTAGAAGACAGTACCTATTTACCTAATGTACATTAAGTGCTCATGCGCCGCGATAACTGCGTATTTTCACTCAACTGAATTTCCGAACCACCCGCCATGGTAAGGGAACGAACCTCCCCCGCCACCGTCGAAATGGTATCCACCGCCGCAGCCGACTGACTTTGCTTAGGGCTAAAAAACAGAAATACCGATAACGGAATCGCAATCAACAGCGTCAGCGCTGCATACAAAGAACGAGAAGGGGCCATAGCGGCAGACATAATCAAACCTGCAAACAGAAATATGCTCCGACACTACCACTGCTATGCTCAATGAGCGATGCGACTTTTGGGTAGGATAAGAATCGACCGAATAAACCGCTTCAACTAACTCCCCGTTAAAGACTCAACCCACCGAGGAAAATATGTACGAACTACAACCCCACACCGTCTCCTGCCCCTACTGCGGAGAAAACCTAGACGTGCTGATCGATACCTCCGAAGACGAACAAGACTACATCGAAGACTGCCAAGTGTGCTGCCGCCCAATTCGATTTTTAGTGCAGATCGATAACGACGGCGATGCCATGGTTATCGTGCAGGATGAGAATGAGGTTTAGGAGCGGGCCGAACTGACTGAACAACGAAGGGTTAGTCAGACTAAACCAAGTCCGTATTTCCGCTAGTTAACTACAAATCAAAATTAGTACCTAACTACTTAGCTTAGAAATTTCAGTTACTTACTACTAATCTAAAAACTTGTCTAAGTTAGTATTCACTTTCATCCTACCTCTTTTAAATTCAACACTTTAAGGCAAAAATAAGTCGTGAAATTCGGCCACAACTCAATTACTACTAATTTTTAAAAAATTAGTAGTAATTTCATTTCAGATTCATATACTAATTTTTAAATAATTAGTAGTTAACATACTATGAAGATTCCTCAAACTCCGCCAGATCTAAGCACTTATCTCGCCAATCTACCGGCGAGTGATTTATACGAGCGGCTTCCTCATATATTCAACACCAGTTTAGGCCCATACGACCACAAAGGCCGTTACCAAAGCTGGGATAAGCTTCGTCATCTAACGCCGCCAAAAGGATTCACTATTGAGGAGTACTGGTTTGCCCTCAAGGGCGCTCGTAAAGCGATTGCTAAAAAATTGCCTTTTCAAGACAAAGTCTCGCAACCATTTAAGTACTCCATGCCAGATGGAGTCGTACGAGATCTTCTTTCGATCGAAAAGAACTCTACTGGCGCCATAGAGACTGACGGCAAGGTAACCGATGAGAAAAATAAGCAAACATACCTGATCAGCTCACTCATTGAGGAGGCCATCACATCAAGCCAACTAGAAGGAGCCTCTACATCTCGTCGACAAGCCAAAGATTTACTAAAAACAGGCAGAGAGCCAAAAGATCATTCCGAAAAAATGATTCTTAACAACCATAGAGCTATGCAGTTCATCCGCGAATACAAAGATGAAAAACTCAGTCCTTCTATGATATTCGAACTTCATCGGATTCTCACCGAAGGCACGCTGACACCTGAAGATATCGATAAAGCTGGTGCATTTCGTGATGCAGAAGATGATATCTGCGTATTTTCTAAAGGAGAGTCAACCGAGCCGCTACATATTCCTCCAAAAGCAAACGAATTGAGTAAACGTCTGCATGTGTTATGTGAGTTTGCCAACCAGGAATATTCTAATGACGATAAAGACTACATTCCCTCAGTGATCAGAGCGATTATTATTCATTTTATGATTGGTTATGACCACCCTTTTGTTGACGGTAATGGCCGTACTGCAAGGGCTCTTTTTTACTGGATGATGGCCAAGGAAAAATATTGGCTAATGGAATATATTTCTATTTCTAGAGTAATTAAAAAATCACCAAAAAAATACATGCAAGCTTATCTACACACAGAAACAGACGACAATGATCTAACCTACTTTATTATTCATCAGTTAGATGTCATCCGAGAAGCTATCAGCGACCTACATACCTATCTTACATTTAAGTCGCAACAGTTGAGAGAAACAGCATCATTATTAAGAAACACTGAGATTCAGAGCGAGTTAAACCACCGCCAGCTTTCATTACTACAGCACGCCTTACGAAACCCTGGTATGGAATATACAGTGAAAAGTCACCAAGGATCTCACGGTGTAACGCAACAAACAGCACGCACTGACTTGCTTACCTTGTCAAACAAACTTGGACTTCTTAGACGTCTAAAAGTCGGCAATAAAGACGTATTTATTGTGCCGGCTGATATTGAAGATAAACTCAGGAATTTGTCGTGACAAGCGAGACGGTCAGTAGTTACTCAAGGTAATTCACAAAAATACAGCTATGCCTTAATGGCGTTACATCGACAAACAGCCTCGTCTAGATTAAAAATTTCTGCGCTGCGCATAAGAAAGCACGCGGTTATACCACGAGATACTTAGTCGTAATAGAGTTGAGCTTCTAGAAAGATGAGTTCCTTTCTCTGCTTTGGCATCATAGGACTTGTATCGTGGCTAGGGCGCCTGTCGGCACGGCGCAACCCTGCGACACCATGTCACACCGCTAACTCAAACACCTTCTGCTAATCTGCCCGCCAATAAAACTGACTTATTGGTGATAATTCAATGCGTTACATGCATACCCCTTCTCTTCTCGCTATCGCGATACTCGCCATCAGCACCAATGCCAGCGCAGAAGACACTAATCAAGAGCCCACTCAACTATCAACTCAGGTGGTGACAGCACAAGCAACCGATTCGGTTCTAACGGTTGTTACCGACCCGAAAGCGCCACGCCAGCCAATGCCTGCGCACGATGGTGCCGATTTATTAAAAAGTATTCCGGGGTTTTCGGTTATTCGTAAAGGCGGTACGGATGGTGATCCTGTATTCCGCGGTATGGCAGGGTCTCGTCTTGGCATCATTTTAGATGGCGAAACGATTTTAGGTGGTTGTGGCAACCGTATGGACCCACCAACCGCGTATGTCTTTCCGCAAGCTTACGATCAAGTCACGGTGTTAAAAGGCCCACAAAGCGTTCAGCACGGCGCGGGCAATAGTGCAGGAACCGTATTGTTCGAACGTGCGACACCGGATTTCTCCACACAAAATGTGCAAGGCGAAGCGAGCGCATTATTCGGCTCGGCAGATCGCAATGATCAAATGGCGCATGTATTAGCCGGTACCAACGATGGCTATATCGATTTAAATGGCACACGCACCGATGCCAATAATTATGAAGATGGCGATGGCAACGAAGTCCACTCGGCGTACACCCGCTGGAGTGGCAATGCGGCATTGGGTTGGACGCCTTCCCGTGATAGTCGTATCGAAATTTCTGGCGCACGTAGCGACGGTGAAGCGCGTTATGCGGATCGCGGCATGGATGGAGTGGCCTTCGACCGCAGTAACGCAGCATTAACCGTCGAGCAAACTCATATCAGCGATTCATTACTTGAGCTAAAAGGTCGCGTGTATCGCAATTATGTGGATCACGTCATGGATAACTTTACCCTGCGCGATAGCGCAGGGATGAAAATGGTGAGCAACCCAGATCGTGAAACGATAGGAGCCAACCTGAGCAGTGAATGGGCCTTAGGGCAAACAACAACCTTACGTACTGGGATTGATCATCAGCGCAATAATCATCGTATTCGTTCGGCCAGTAACATGATGAATATGATGATGACGCCGGATATTGATGGCGTTGCGCGCGTTGACGATATGCGTTTCCGCACCAATGGTATATTTGCTGAGTTAGACCACGATTATAGCGATGGTAGTAGTGTCTACACTGGCCTACGTGTTAACCGCGATCAAGCAGAAGACCTGCGCTTGAATAAAACAACCAGCGGCGAAAAAGACGTTAATACATTAACCAGTGCTTTTGTTCGGTATGAAAAACAACTGGATGTTGCCCATAGAATTTATGCCGGTATTGGCCACAGCGAACGCGGTGCCGACTATTGGGAGCGCGCTAAAAACCCTGCAGCAACTACACCAATGATGACCGGCATGACGAGTACGTTTTTAATTAACCCTGAAAAAACAACTCAGCTGGATACCGGCGTGTTATTTAATCATGACCGCGTCAGTGGCTCGGTATCAGCATTTTATGCCCAACATGACGACTACATTTTAATTGAACAATTACCCGACGTAAGTGCTTACGCTTCTACTGCGCGTAATATTCAAGCCACCACATACGGTGCAGAAGTCGATTCTAAATACAAGCTAACCACCAACTTTAATACCACGGCGAGTTTGGCATGGGTTCATGGTCAAAACGATACAGACAACACAGCACTAGGACAAATTTCGCCGCTCGAGATGCGCCTTGGTTTAAATTACCAACGCAACAACTGGTCTGCCGGTGCTTTATTGCGCTTAGTAGATGAGCAAAATCGTGTTGCGATTAATACTGGTAATATTGTTGGTCAGGATATCGGTAAAACAGGTGGCTTTAATGTGTTCTCGGTTAATGGCAGCTATCAGCTGATTGACAATATCAAAGTCAGTGCAGGCATTGATAACCTATTTGATGTCACCTATGCCGAGCACATCTCACGTAGCGGTGCGACGATTACTGGCTATGAAACGACCGACCGCGTTAATGAGCCGGGCCGAACTTTCTGGTTGCAGCTACAAGCTAAAATTTAAGCGAAAAAGTAACAAAAAAGGTGCGTTAAATACGCACCTTTTTTGTTAATCATCATGACTATAA
Source organism: Thalassolituus oleivorans MIL-1 (assembly GCF_000355675.1). Lineage (NCBI taxonomy): Bacteria > Pseudomonadati > Pseudomonadota > Gammaproteobacteria > Oceanospirillales > Oceanospirillaceae > Thalassolituus > Thalassolituus oleivorans. The sequence continues at coordinate 3,518,316 of NC_020888.1, forward strand.
TTTCCTAGCCAAGATTTTTATTCGAGATCTTGTAGTGGCGTTGGGTTTAGCAACGACCAAACCTCAAAATCCACTGATTCGCCTTCAAATTCTAACTGCGCCGGTAAGCAGCCTTCTTTGGCAAAACCCAACCAAGTTAATAAACGTTCGTGGCGTTCTTGCTGAGGCCTTAGTCGCATTTCGATACGATGCAGCTTTAACGCTGCAAAAACATATTCGAGTAATTGCGGCACAAATTCCAATACGCCTTCGTCGGTTAGTTCGTCGTCTAACTCCCACACCAACTGCGCATTCAGCATCATCCAATTAATGTGCTGGATACCAATTCGAGCGAATATTTTTTTATCAAAACGACCTTCAACCAACCAAAATGCTGCTTCGCGCGAATCGAACCGCATGGTCATACGTCGCAGCTCATCCAGCGCTTGCGCATCAACCGTTTGCGCTAAACGTGGAATATGAGCGGCGGCATTTTGATTTTTTAATAGCTCAAATAATTGTGGGCCATCTTGATCGACAACCGGCAAACGCACGCTAAAGTTAGCCGTTTCGAAATTCCAGCTCATGCGTCACCTCCGATAGAACCACGCCCCGTGACACCATTGGCCGATACATTTTGACCAAGCTCATCATCGTCACCTAGTTTGCGCGGCACCGGTTTAGCGCGATCAAGCACACAGTGATATTGCACCACATTTGCAAAGCTCGTATCACCCGTACGCCATGCATCACGCAGAACTGCCGCAGGTTTGAACCCAACACTTTCAATAACGGCTTTTAAACTGTCTTGCTGACCATCGACCCATTGATACGCAAAATTACGCAGATGATATTTATCGGCCATAAATTTCATGCAGGCATTCATTGCGGCAGCGCGATAAGCATCTTTTAGGGCTGGTAAACCATCCACACGCAATGTAGCGCGCAGCAAAGAGGGCTGCCAATCATAAATGCTTACTAAGCCTTGGCTCTCGCCATTCACTTCTAGCAACCACATCATGCCGCGCTGAGTCGCGGCCATTTGCACACTTAAATCGATCATGCGCTGTAAATGTTCGCGATTTTCAATAACACGCTGACCTGGAATTTCAGGATGCTGATAAATCTCAAATAGGTTGTCGACATCGTCGGCCGTGAGTGGGCGAACAAGTCCGCCATCAAACGTTAATTCTGGTGTGAATTTCATGAACTGATTTCGCCTTAAAGGGCGCGCAATGTGTGCGCAACCCGATTAGTATTCGTCGTCGCCGTCATAGCCTCGGGCGAGATTTTCAAAACGGGTATATTTACCGATAAACGCCAAGCGATCAGTACCAATAGGACCGTTACGGTGTTTACCAGTAATGATTTCAGCAACGCCTTTATCAGGCGTGTCTTCGTTATAGACTTCATCGCGATAAATAAACTGAATAATATCGGCATCCTGCTCAATCGCGCCTGATTCACGTAAGTCGGAACTCACGGGACGTTTATTCGGTCGTTGCTCTAACGAGCGGTTAAGCTGCGATAGCGCGATCATAGGGCAGTTAAATTCTTTCGCGATCACTTTTAACGTCCGCGAAATTTCCGAAATTTCTTGAGTACGTCCTTCCGACGGCCCTGACACTCGCATTAATTGCAGGTAATCGACCATGATCAAGGCAAGATCGTTGTTATTTTCGCGATACACCTTACGTGCCCGAGCCCGCATTTCTTGCGGTGTAATCGCTGCAGTGTCGTCTATATACAAAGGTAAATCTTTTAATAAATTCACCGCCGCGGAAAGCTTTGGCCAATCTTCATCAATTAATTTACCACTACGAATACGCGTCTGATCAATCCGTCCAATCGACGATAACATACGCATCACAATGGATTCAGACGGCATTTCTAAACTAAATACCAATACTGGTCGCTTGGTTGCTAACAAAGCATTTTCAACCAAGTTCATGGCATACGTGGTTTTACCCATGGAAGGACGCGCGGCAACAATCACTAAGTCGGCCTTCTGGAACCCGGACGTGCGGCTATCGATCTCGGTAAAACCCGAAGTAATACCGGTTAAACCGTCTGGCTGGTTAAACATCTGATCAAGCTGTTCGAGCGTCTGCTTTAGAATCGGCGCAACCAATTGCGGTCCGCCATCTTTACGACTGCCTTCAGCAATTTGAGCGATGGCCTTTTCGGCATCCGATACCAAGGTCAGGGAGTCATCACCCGCTGGTTCGTAGGCCTTATCAATAATATCGTTGGCTGCTTCAATTAAGCGACGCTGTTGTGCGCGTTCGTTAACAATCTGAGCATAGGCTTCGCAGTTGTCGATAGACGGTGTCATATCGACAAGGCGGCTTAAATAAGAAGCGCCACCGATCTTATCGAGCTGACCACGCTCCTCTAACTCTTCGGCAACCGTCACGACATCAATCGGTTGCTCACTGGCAGTCAAATGAGCGATAGAACGAAAAATTAAGCGGTGCTCGTGGCGATAGAAGTCGTTATCTTGAATAGTCTCAGATACCGATTCCCAGGCACGCTCATCCAGCATCAAGGCTCCTAATACCGACTGCTCTGCCTCTACCGAATGAGGCGGCACGCGAGCACTGCTCGACTCGTTACCATGAGAATGATCCGGTGAATAATCGTCGTTCATGAACGTCCCTTAAACTCCAATAAAAAAGGCACTATTAGCGTAAACCAATAGTGCCTCATTCTGGCGATTAGAGCTATACAGCCCTAACCGTCAACACAGATTACTCTGCTACTACGTGCAATTTCAGTACAGCAGAAACTTCTGCATGCAACTGGATAGTCACGTCAAATTCGCCAACGTTACGGATAGGACCGTTTGGTAGACGAACTTCAGATTTAGCCAACTCAACACCCGCTTGTGACGCTAGGTCAGCGATGTCACGGTTGCCCAAAGAACCGAACAATTTGCCTTCGTCGCCCGCTTTAACGGCAACAGACAATTCGATTTCTTCGATTTTCTCTTTACGAGCATTGGCTTCAGCTAGGTTAGCATCTGCTTGCGCTTCCAATTCGGCACGACGTGCTTCGAATTGTTCAACGTTTGCTTTAGTTGCTGGAACTGCCTTGCCCTGTGGGAACAAGAAGTTACGAGCGTAACCTGGCTTAACAGAAACTTGGTCACCTAGAGTACCTAGGTTAGCGATTTTTTCTAAAAGAATAATTTGCATCAATAAATCCTCATTACAGGGCTAGGGTTATTCGTCCTCAGCCGTGTCTTTTAGTCGCGCCCGGATGTCGGTAAGACTATCCAATAACGCTACGAAAATTAGTAATGTGTACATGTAAGGCTCAAAAACCAGTACGGCTACATACAATACAGCCAACCAATTCGAGCTGGTTCGTGTCTTTGACACGACACCATGGAACACCGCCAATCCGGCAAAAAACAGTGGCACTGTTGCGACAACAGAAACACCTACCATGCTTGGCTGTAACGCCCCAGCAAACACTACCAAGCCGGTGGCCGGTAGACTGTATGCTAGCGGTAATCGCAACTGATTAAACTCGCGGCCAAACCCTTTCGGATTGTACAACTCGCTTTGCCAGTAGCGTCCCAAAAACAGACACAAAATACAGATAATTACATGCAGTGCGGCTAAGCCACCACTGACAACAGGAGCCACCATAGGTTGAACAGTTGCGGCCATGTCTGGCTGCTCTGTCAACGCTGTCATAATTTGTCCCTCTATTTCGCTAATAACGGCAGTTAATACATCGCCGTATAGCAGAGGTAGCAAAGCAAACAGCATTACTCCCAATCCTGTCGCTAATAACAACGCCCAATCGAGTCGTTGATAATTACGCAGAACAACGGCAATCAAGCTCGCGCCGATCACCGTAATCAGGGCCGTTGAATCTCCGATCGCACTCCACGCAATTGCGGGAAGTGATGCCCAGAGAACCACTCGACCACCGTCCTTCACGCCCTGTCGCATAATAATTAATGCTGACAGTGCGCCTCCGATCCAGAACAACAAAGGAACCATTAGAGTGCCGGCTACTGCGATAAACGCATACAACCGGCGACTCATGGCCCATCGGGCCAGAGATTTCATCCGTTAATAATCAGCTTAACTTAGTTGTCGTGCTGATCAGTGTACGGTAGCAAAGCAATGTAACGAGCGCGCTTGATCGCTGTAGACAACTGACGCTGATATTTAGCGCGAGTGCCAGTGATGCGGCTTGGTACAATTTTACCAGTTTCAGTGATATAGCCCTTTAGGGTATCCATATCTTTGTAATCGATCTCCGCTACACCTTCAGCAGTGAAACGGCAGAACTTACGACGACGGAAAAAACGTGCCATGACTCAAATCCTCTCTTATTCTGCGTTATCTTCAGATGAATCGTCTTCGATATCATCTGCATCATCTTCTTCAATATCCGCGCTGTCATCCGAAGATTCTGAGCGAGTATCAGGACGACGACGATCTTCACGGCTTTCAGCTGCTTTGATCGGAGAGATTTCAGTAACGGCTTCGTCGCGACGGATAACTAAGTTACGCAGAACTGCATCGTTGTAACGGAAGTTAGTAGTCAGCTCATCTAAAGCTTCTTGTGTACATTCTACGTTCATAAGAATGTAGTGAGCTTTATGAACATCATTGATTGGGTAAGCCAAGTGACGACGGCCCCAATCTTCAAAGCGATGAATTTTACCTTCAGTCGCTTCGATGGTGTTGGTGTAACGCTCTACCATTGCTGGTACTTGTTCGCTTTGATCTGGGTGAACCAGAAAAACGATTTCGTAGTGACGCATTGTCAACTCCTCGTGGGTTATAGCCTCCCAGGGGATCCGGTAAGGCAAGGAGTCCATCTAAACCACAACATTTGTCGTTTGGATGGATAAAAAGGAGCGCGGAGTTTACCTAAAGCCCTCAGTGAATTCAATCAAATGCATGCGATAAAGATCAAAAAATAGACAACCCCCTGCGACATCGTGCCACAGAGACGAAATCTTAGGTCTGAATTACTATAATTTCAGGCTATGAGGGTGGCCTAATATGGGAATTACGCCGGTGCAGTGCGGAGCTAGCAGGGAGTGAAAGTAGACTCTGGCTCGGGATGGTCGCGCAACGCACCACCGGCGCCCTATTCACCAATATCGCTAAGATTTCAACCAACTGACCCAAGATTGTCGCTGCTGTGCACAACCTATGCCTAGCTCACAAAGGTTTTCCACATATTCTGTGGATAAACTAGTGGATAGTTTGGAGACAAGTGGTCTAAATCCCCAGTATTACTAGCTTTAAAAATGTCGTACAGATTTGCATCAGTTCAAATCGTTATTAAAAACTCCTTATTATTCATAGGATAAGCATAGCCAATCACGTCATTTGAGTTAGCTGACCAAACAATGACTCAATGCTCTGACGGAGCACCTAGCCCCTCGATCATCTGGGGACAACCTTGTAAGCTCATCCACAATTGCTGTGGATAATTCTGTGTGTAATTTATTAACAACGGGCTCTAAGGTGCACCAGCTATGGGATTCATTCAAACGACCGTTTTTTAACCGTTAACAGAACTTTTAGATTTGCTATGCTCACTACTCACCTCATCGTTATCGGATGGACCGATGGACTGGCGCTCTATACTTAAGCAACAAATGCACAATGATCGACGTTACCTTGGTTTGTTTGTATGGGGTGCTGTCGGCTTTTTTGCGGGCCTTGGTATTGTTATTGGCGTAGATCGCTTACTCTTACCCTCTTGGCAGCAAGAAATGGCCGCACTCGCTGGATTAGCACTCGCATCCATCGGTGGCTTGGCTGCCTTAATTGGTTACATAGCACTAAGCCTCTTCCGTATATTAAGGATCTCAAACCCCAATGACTGACCAACTTCCCGATTTAGAAATCTATATCATGAAGGCAAATCCAGAAGCCGTGCATAGCTGGCTCGCCTCCTTGTTCAAAGTTGAGATCATTAAATCTGCCGCTGGACACCATCACTATCGTTGTAACGATATGGATGTGTTTTTAAATGAAGGCGCTGAGAAAAATTTCGCTAGCCTTTGGTTTAAGCAAAATGATACGACTTGGCATACCGACCTAGAGTTAGCTCGTGCAGCCCACTCTGCGCTAGAAACAGAGATTCGCTGCAGCGCCGAAGGTTGGAAAGAAGGCGACGAAAATGCCGCCAGTGATAACGGCTGGATTAAGTTAAATAAAGGCCAAGAAAAGTCGTTCGAATGGCACTAACTATCAATTACTAAAAGTTGATAGTTATATTTCAATCAAACCCCGTTGCAAATGAAAACCATTCTCATTAAGGTATTCTTCAAATAAGGAGGAATACCTATGTCGCTATACGCTGATATCTACCCCGTAACGACCTTTCCCGATCTTGTACCACAACGAGAACACCGCAATTCTTGTATTCTGCGCTTAGAGCGTTTGGAAAATACTATTCGTAGTTACCACGGCGATGAATTACATCATGAGTGGCTGAATGATTACCTAGATGCCGGTTTAGAGCTTGCCCAAGAAGCCGGTGAGCGTGATCTCATACGCCTACAAGAAAGCTGGCTAAGACGCATCTACAACACCTTGCGCGATACCGGGGTTAACGTCAGTTGCGATGAAGCATGGCGACACCAATGCCTCGAATACTTGTATCAACCTTTCTTTGCTTTACAGCATTTGTATCGGGCGCAACCAGGAAGCAATAGTCGCATCAAAACCTTATCTCGTGATTTTTCTTTTATTTCTCGTTACGTCATTTAAGGAGCTATTTATGCAACGGATTGGATTGATTTACGGTACTGATACGGGAAATACCGAAGAAATTGCTTATCTACTACAAGAAAAAATTGATTGGGCTGTGGTCGAAATTCACAACATAGCCAGCTGTGCACCTGAGGATATTGCGCAATATCAGACATTAATATTGGGCATACCTACTTGGGATTTCGGCGGTATTCAAGCCGACTGGGAAGATTTTTGGCCAATACTGGAAGATATGAGTTTTGCCAATAAAACGATTGCCCTTTATGGTTTGGGTGATCAGCTCGGTTATGGTTATTACTTTTTGGATGCTTTGGGATTACTGCACGATGCCGTGCGCGATCGTGGAGCAACCGTGATTGGCTATTATTCTATTGAAGGGTACGACTTTGAAGAATCGCGGGCATTAACCACCGATGGTCGCCACTTTGTAGGATTAGGACTTGATGAAGACCGCCAACACGAATTAACTGAAAAAAGAGTAGATCAATGGATCAGGCAATTGCAAAAAGAATTAAATAGAAAAAAGCCCCAGACACGACGCGCCTAGGGCTATTTTAAACACGATTAATTGTAATTAATTATCCGCGTAGCCATTCCAAAAAAGCCAACCAACGCTGACGTAAGCGATACCAACGTGTGTTGTTTTCAAGCTCGACAGCAACACTAATAGTGTCATAGCCATCAGTAACATCGATAGTGAGTGTTAGCGGCAACATAGCGATTACGCTCGGTGTAGCAACACCCGTTAACTGGCCAGCATTCGATAAACTAAAACCTTCTGGCAAGTCACTAGCTGAATACGTTAATTCATCACCATCAGCATCACTTACATAGTCACTAACACTGACAGCAATACGGGCATTACTGCGGTTAACCAAAACAACAGGGATTTCATTATCTTGTTGCGGAGCGCTATTGGTAACCGGAGCTTGTAAATTCAAACCAACGACAATGGGATCGTGATCCGAAGAACGATACGCATCCGGCTCAGCATAATTATCAATCGAGCTGAATGTTTGACCATTGGCTTCGGTTAAATAATCGACCAATGAATCTTCCACTGAGTTGATATGCCAAGCGTCCACGCTCACGACTTGCTCCGCAATAACACCTGTCGCCAAGGCATGATCTAAGCTACCTAACAAACCACTAAACGAGTACGAATATGGTTGTGCTTCGGTTGACGCTGCTGTGTATTTTAAGTTGGTAAAATCAGCAGCGTAAAATACCTGCATCGGATCTTCTTGGCTGTAGGCATTTAGATCACCCAGAATCATCACGCCGTCAGATTCGACATTAGCCAAGAATTCGACCAAAGCTTGCGCCGCGCGTGTCCGCTTAATATTACAGTTACCTTGGCCGTCGCTACCTTCATCGACTTCGCCACAAGCCGACCCTTTCGACTTAAGATGATTCACAGCAATGGTGATCTCGTGGCCGTTAACCGCAAAATTTTGAATTAATGCTGGGCGATTTTTTGTGTCATCAAATAAAGGTTCAGAATTATCATCCAGCGGCGAGTTAGCAGTATTTAATACCAACGCCGAACCAACCGGAGTAACTTTTTCGGCTCGATACAGTAAACCCACCGCAATTTCATCCGTACCTAAAAACGAAGAATTCGGAGTAATAATGCTATATTCAAAGCCTGGCATTTGTGTTTGATTTAATTCATTAGCCAAAGTTTGAATAGCACTTTCCGATCCATAACCGTCATTTTCAATTTCCATCAAACCAATAATGTCGGCATTCATTGCGGTTAAAGCGCTCACGATTTTAGCGCTTTGCATGGCAAAAGCATCAGCCGTTGGCGCACCACGAGATGTGGGGAAACCACCACCTAAGCCATCGCCATTAAAATAGTTAAGTACGTTCATTCCAACGATCACTAAGTTCGCATCCTCAGCTACCACAGGGGCTAATGTACGTGCATGAGTTGGATCAATGGTGATGGCATCAGGAATGATGGTGTAGTTATTTTTATACGCATGCATTACACCGGCAACTGCTGGTACTTGATAACCAATGCGCATTGGATTGGATGCAGAAAAACCTGTTTCATCTGGGAATGGAATAAAACTTGGGTAAGATGCTGATACACCGTCGTCAATTAACAACGCATCTAAATTGCGTTCATTAACTGCATTAATAGCGGCATCCGAGCCGGGTAAAGCAATTTCAGTCCCTTGGAAGTGCAAACGCGAAGACACCACAAACTGACCATAATTTCCAAAACCGTAGCCAGTACCAAATAAATCACTAACCACTAAGCCTTGATCGTTTGCGATGCGCATGCCTTCAAGCGCTTCTAACGCGCTCAAATCTGCAACCGGTAAGTTAATCGTAGTTGCCGCGGGCAAAGTCTGGCCTGAAGCACAAATAACCACTTCACTAACTTGGCTAATTTGAGTCACTTGATTGTATTCAGATACCGTCCCTTGCAAACGAACGCGATCACCAACATTGACCGCATCGCTATAGTCGTAAACAAATACACCTTCGGATGTCATCGGATCACTGTCTACTGCATCGTCCGCTTGTTGTAGCCAAAAGCCGCTGTATTGGTACGAAGAATCGCCGCTGGCCAATGCCCCGCCTTGCTTATCTGCCGTAACGATGGCTTCAACAATCACACTTTGGCCGAGCAATGGGCTGGTATCATTACTTACGTCAGAGATTGCGCCTTGAATAGCATGAATTCCCGTCGCTTCGTCACCGCATAAACCAATGCTTGGCTCAACCACAACACTGCACTGGTTAGCGACACCTGCAGTAGGAGCAGCGACGACAAAGCCATCAGTATCACGTGCAGCACCACCACAACGCTGAATAGAATCCGTTGTGCTTGCAGCATTTTCATTCTCATTAAGTTGTGGCTGGCCGGCATTCAACAATACCAATAAACCACTATCATCGGTGTCACTGGTGTCGTAAACCACGGCATCCACTAATGCGGTGGTCGTTACTGCAGTATTCGTAGGGAAATTACTGGCAGAAGCTACATACAATGCAACGGCATCCGCACCGTTCTGGATTAAATTAGAATCTGGAGAGACATCCAGATCACAATTTGCCACTTGCGCCGCGTCACCACACAAGACGAAGTACCCATCATTGTTGGTGCTGTATCCATCCAAACTGAATGCTTGATAACTTAGATCATTGCTGCCGTTATAAAAAACGAGACTGTAACCATCTAAAGATTGGTTGCCTAAGCCGCCATCAAATAATTCGATAAATTCAGCGATATCTGTACTTGTTTGATCGGCATCGACTTCGTTGATTAATATGTCGGCATGGCTAACGGATGCCAGCGCTAATGTCAGCGCCGAGGCAATCGAAGGGAGTTGTGTTTTCATTGCATCCTCAATGTGCGGAACATCCGCAAGCTAAAAATTGGCGGTTCCATTGGGACACATCTAGGTTGCTTATCTAAGACACTTTATTGACAGTTTTATTGATGCTAGATGACTATGTCTCATCGTTTTTAATGAGCTAAGCCATCAATCCAGCGTTGCAATATTTTTCCAGTGGCTGAATCCCAGCCTTTTATTTTTTCCCGGGAAATTGTTTTTGCCTGATCTAATTCGTTTTCATCAAGACGAATCTCCCCCTCGGCATAGACATAAAAACCAATAATTAATTGATTAAATATCTGCCCACCAACACCACGACCATCAAACAATTCAAAACCAATAAACTCGGCTTTATTTCCTTGCAATCCTAGTTCTTCTGCGGTTTCACGTAGGGCGCACTGCTCGGGCGTTTCGCCGCGTTCTAAAAATCCAGTAATAATACTGAACATACCTTCAGGCCATGCTTTATTGTGAGCTAGTACTATGCCATCTGGCGTTTCTACCACAACGGCGACCACCGGCGTTGGGTTATCCCAAAAAACAAATCCACACTCAGCGGCACAGGCAATTCGAGCCTCACCATCAATGACGGTATCCGTTAACGTCGATGTGCATTGTGGGCAGTACTTCATTCTTCAACATCCTTTTTATACATAATCTTGTTATGAATTTATTCGGCAAGCCAACAATGCTCGCTCTAATTCATCGGCGCTAAGCGCTGCATCATGAATCAATTCAATACGGCTTTCTTCCAGCGCTCGCGTCGGCATTTCGGTTAAGGCGCCGTCACGCCAATTGAGAACGTAGTAACCTTGATCCGTACGAAGTAAGCCCTTGGCCCGCTGTAGGTTCAACGTATTCAGCCAATGCCGTAACTCTGCTAACGAGAACTGCCAATTACCAGACAACAACCAACCCACAGAAAAATACCCGTCGCCTTGATTCTCTAGTCGACGAATATCCTGCCCTTCTTCCAACGCCAATATAGAATTACTGGCGTCAACAAGGCCAGACGTCTCCTGCACATTCACTTCGGGAGCGCTTGGGTTCGCTAATGGCGTGGTGCTGATATTTGTTGCTGGACGAAATTGCACACGTCGCTGCGGATTGGCGGCGAGTTCCAAACAGGATAAATCGAAATGACCTTGTGTCGTCCAGTAAGATGCGGCTTTCGGCGGTTGTGATCGCTCAAGCAAAGTATCAAACGCGGACTTATCAGCGGGCGAGGTCAGCTCGGTTTTATTCGCCACCAGCACGTCAGCAACCTGCAATTGATCTTTAAATACGTCGTTGCTGGTATAACGCGGCTGGGATAAATGCCGCGGGTCGAGCAAGCAAATGGTGGCACCCAGCTCTAAAATGCTTTGATAATGCTCTGCCGCCAGCATATTAAGAATATTGCGCGGATGCCCCAACCCCGTAGGTTCAATTAAAATAACATCCGGATTTTCGCGGGCAATAAGAAGATTAAGCCCCATTTGAAAGGGCAAACCCGACACGCAGCATAAGCAACCGCCAGGAACTTCTTTCACCACAGCACCTTGTGCCGCGAGAATGGTGCCATCAACACCAACCTCACCAAATTCATTCACCAATACTGCCCACTTTTGCTGACTCGGCTTATTCGCCAATACGTCCAGAATGGCAGTGGTTTTTCCCACACCGAGAAAGCCGGTGATCAAATGAACGCGTATCATAGAAAGCTAGTTAGTCCGATTAAAAAGTAATAATATAACATCTGTTGCACTCCGCAATGACCAGACGAATATCAAGAACTGGTTTCTGCGGCATGGTTACCGTCGCTACGCATATTCAATCGCTGCCAACGGCTCGTTGAATAAGGAGTTACTATGCATATAACTAATGTACTCACGCTAGCATTGCGCCTTGCCACTGATGCGGGAAACCTTATCAGTCAACAGAGGCCAAGACTCTCAGTAGAGTTTAAAGGCGGCACGGAACTCGTTACTCAGGCCGATGTAGCTGCCGATGAATTAATATGTCGAGGCATTCGCCAAGTTTATCCCGACCATCAAATCCTATCAGAAGAGCTCAATCCAGATGGCGGCACCGATGCTGAACATCTTTGGATTATCGACCCCATTGATGGCACCGTGAATTACGCGCACCACCACCCTCAAGTGGCTATTTCCATTGCCTACTACCACAAAGGCAAAGCTAAAGTAGCGGTCGTTCATAATCCATTTATGCAGGAAACCTTCCACGCCATTGCTGGTAAAGGCGCACGTTTAAATGATCATCCTATTCGCTGCAGCACTAAGTCGGAATTAGGACGAGCACTAGTGGCGACAGGCTTTCCCTATGTAAAAGATGATTTGCCGCGTTTGATGAGGCGTTTGAATAGCGTACTCACCCGCTGTGCTGACGTACGTCGCTTGGGCTCTGCAGCGTTGGATATCTGTTGGTTAGCCTGTGGACGAATGGACGCTTATTACGAAACCGTTAAGCCGTGGGATTTCGCCGCTGCGCAGCTGATTGCTCGTGAGTCTGGAGCGACGGTTGGGCACATATACCCCCTACCTGCTGGTGCAAATCCTGAAATTTATAGTGAAAATTTATTAATGTCGGCACCTGCATTGTTTCTGCCTTTGCAAAAGCTTCTGCAAGCCGCCGACCAAGAAAGCGTTATTCCTCCTTCAACAACGCCAGTGCCGCCCCAATTCGCTTCTGCTCAAGGCTCGTAAAGTGAGCGTCACGATAGGTTTGCAATAAATCATCGCGATCTTGCGGTGCCAGTCGTTGTAGCTCAGGCGACTGTTTATAGTGCCGATAATCTTTTAAACGTTGTTGCCATTCCTCTTGGCGCTGTTTTACCTGTGCTAAGCGTTGTGCGGCTTCCTCACCGTACTCGCGTACCTGCCAAGCGTATTGATCCTCTGCACTCACATTCTGCGCCTGCATCTGCGCCATTTCTTGATTCAGCGTTAACACGGACTGTGATTGCTCACGCATCACCTGTACAACTTCAGGTAGAGATTCGTCCAATTGTTTGAGCTCAGTAGCATTAGCGCCATTACGCAGCAGTGCTAATTTTTGCAGGGTGTAATTATCGATTAGCTCATCAGCAGTGAAAAAAGCGGTTACGACATCCGGTTGCAGCCACTCACGCCGCAAGCGCTGCTGCCACTCTAAGCGAGTAAGCATACGACTAGACGCATCGCTCATTTGGTTTTTTAGAGCCGTAGTTTCATCGTATGCGGCAAGCGCATCCAAGTAGCCCAAGTAAGCACTTAGCACTGCCAGCGCTTCATCTCTGGCAGGTAATGGCAATCGCATTATGCGCTCTGTCATAACATTACGAATGTCGGCAATACTCAACTCGCCGACTGCAGATAAATGAAAATCAAACCAATGACGCAATTGCAAGTCGATGACCAAGTGATTGGTCTCATCAACCCGTAACTTGCCATCTTCAGATGCGCCACGAAAAGTGCGAAGTGCCGCTTCGTTCACTGTGCTATTTAGTGACGCTGCAGAGCCATAGTCTGCGTTCTGAGCCGATGCATTTTCCATCGGCAAAGAACGGATCACAGTGTCCTGTGATCCTATATCGCTCACTATCCAACCGATAACGCTTAAAAAAGACGCGACCGCAAAGATCATGAACCGTTTCATAGTTTAAAAACCTGCTAGCTTCAGACGATTAGCATGGGTTCTGAACACAGTTAATGGATCCGTCTCCGTTAAATGATGAATACCCAATAGTTGGTTAACTTCATCTAGGTGGTTCATCTTAAAGTCATCACGCACCACCATACCTAAGTGAGTCGAGCATGTGCCGACTAAGCCGTCGTTGGCTTCGCCATCGGTAAAGAATAAAGACGCACCAGCAGTAATCAGATCGGAAATATCCAAAACATTCGTCACTGGCTTAGCACCCGTCCAAGAATAGAAGCCAATACCATTCACTTCATAATCACCTTCGCCGCACGCAGTCGCAGGAATCCCAGCAGGATGCTCATTGTTAAAGCGCTCAGCTTCGGCAAAGGTCATCGAACCAATTGAGGCCAGCAGATCTTGCTCATAACCGCCGCCCGACAAAAAGTCGATAGTCGTCGATAGCGCATTGCCTAAGTTATCGAGTAGCCATTCAAACTCAGTAGATCCCTCATTCCAATCTTGAAGAGTCTGCGCAACAGGAGTGCCCTTGTTGACACCACCCACTGAGGTGACAGACGCAACTAGATCTGGACGCACCGAAGCCACATAACGCGTTGTCGGACCACCATGACTATGACCAATCAAGTTCACTTTTTCGGCACCGGTCAGGGCTAAAATTTCTTCGATTTGCAATATTAATTGCTCACCGCGAATTTCCGGGCTATTCGAGTTAGACACCTGCGTCAAATACACACTTGCACCGTCTTTTTGCAGGGTCTCTGGGATTTTGTACCAGTAATCCACACCCAATAAACTATCGAAGCCAAACAAACCATGAGCTAGCACGATCGGATATTTGGTTTCGGTATAACCAGTTTCTGGGGTCGACGACATGGAAAATGTTGGAGCAGACACAGTAATGGCTGCAGCCAATGCTAAGCACTTCAGTTTCATAATCATTACTCAGTTTGTTATTTTTGTTTTAGCGAACACCTCAGACCAATGGTCCATATGGCAAACGCCAACTGAGTGTATAAAAATTCAGCAAGGCCGCAGTGACCGTTGAAGCCGCAGCGGTATCTATATAAGCCGCGGTAACAAATCACTACATAACTGCCATTTTTTGGGCACTTTACGACAGAAAAAATGCAATAGATGGGTCTGAATCTAAATAAGAGGATTGATGCGGCGTGGGGGCTATAGAAAAGAAATATAAACCGCCAATTGATACCGGCATCGATCGATATCAATTGGCTGCAATCTACAGACGGTAAAACACTAATTCGCCCAATACGCTGCCTGCTTAGTATGAAGCGCTTGGGCTTCTGTCATGATGCGCTGTACCAATTCATCAACGGATACGACATCTTCGATGAGACCTTGAGTCTGGCCGATAAACTGCACGCCTTTTTCCAGATCACCATCAATGGTCGCGGCTTGTAAACGCGGCACACTAGCGCCAAAGTAAGCCAATAACTTCACCTTATCCATCATAGCCAGCATGCCAACCATAATCTTCCAAACTGGCTGGTTAACTAGCTTCGCAGCCTTCGTAGCTTGCCAAGAAGCAACAAAGAAATTCATCGGTCTGCGCGTTGCTTTAATTGAGCGCGGTGTGCGCATCACGCGAGCGGGAATACCGTCGAAGTTTTTCGAATAAATCGTGTCCTGTTCACTACGAGCGATCACCGCTTCTTTTACCTTGCTATGCAATGGGCTATCGGCACTGGTAGCGAAACGCGAACCCATGGCAACGCCTTCAGCTCCTAACGACAAAGCCGCTAACAGTCCTCGACCATCAGCAAAACCACCCGTAGCGATAACTGGAATAGATACTTTAGAAGCAATAGAAGGGATCAAAACCAACGAAGTTACGTTTCCACCATGCGCAGCGGCTTCATGGCCTGTTACTAATAAAGCATCGGCGCCAATTTTCTCTGCCGATTTAGCGTGTTTTTCCGACACCACAGTCGCGATCACTTTACCGCCGTACTCATGTGCACGCTTAATCAACCAATCGCCTTTACCTAATGAGAAGTTGATCACTGGCACTTGTTCATCCAATGCAACCTCAGCGTTCTCTTTCGCACCCGGCATCAGCAAGGTCACACCAACGCCGAATGGTTTATCCGTAAGAGAACGAATTTCGTGAATAGCTGCGCGCGTTTGTTCTGGATTAAGAGGCCCACTAGCCAGAATCCCAAGACCACCAGCATTGCTTACCGCAGCGACGAGTTGCGGTGTCGAAATCCAACTCATGCCAGGCAAAACAAGAGGAACAGAAATTCCAAACAATTCAGTGATACGGGTTTTCATAAGAATTTAGCAACCGTTGCGTCTGTGAAATTAACAGATGGTTACTCTAGGCATAACAAAAGGAAAGTCTATGGCCGAAATGACGAATGGCCTATAAGGAATACGGGCGAACCTCAACGAAAACGTTGGTTCTCGCTCTGCTGCACAAAACTGCGGAACATTTGTTGACGCTGCTCCGAGGACATATCCCGTAACTGCTCTAAATGCTGTTCGCGCATAATGCGCTGATTTGCTTCAGGTTGAGCGGAGAAGTTTTGGAGAGACTGATAAAAGGTATCAAGGGCTTGGCGTTGCTCAGGATTAGTATTATTCCATTCCAACTGCATATCCGGACGTGCGCCTGCCACCGGCGGATTCGCCATAGCAACGGAGGACAATACAATTAGCGCAACAGACAACAATACTCGCACGCGACACACCCTAAATATAATTACTTACTGAGTGTAACAGCGAGATTACAAAAACGCACAGTCAAGGAGGCGTAAACAGCACGTAAAGAGACTAATTAGACTTGGAAGTCGGCCCAATTGGCAAATCTATCAAGACGATAAGGCCACCATCTTTGTGATTATGTAATCGCAACTTACCACGATGGTGCAAAACCACACGATGAGCGATAGCCAAACCTAAGCCAAAACCTCTGTGTCCAGAACCTAAACGCTCACGAGCAGACTCGGCACGGACAAAAGGCCGTAATAGATCTTGCAGCTTGCTCTCTTCAACGCCAGGGCCGTGATCACGAATAATGATGCGCAGGTTCTCATGACGAGAACTAATATCAATATCCACAGAGGTTCGTGGCGCGGTATGCAGCAATGCATTACGAATAATATTCTCGAAGGCCGACGCCAGTAGCTTGGCATCACCGATTACCTGCGAAAGTTCGCCATGCAAGGTTAAATTTAAGTCACTGCCTTGATGCTCAAATTTAGCGTCATCAACGATATGTATCAGTAACTTGTGACAATCGACTCGCTTCCAGTGGCTATGATCTTGCTGAGTATCCAAACGTGCCATACCCAATAAATCTTCGATCATATCGTTAAGACGTTGGTTCTCAAGCTCTATTCGATCTAAGTGTTCTACTTGATCTGGCACCGCATCAAACCGAGCCAGCTCCAGTGCTATGGCTGAACGCGCTAACGGCGAACGTAATTCATGCGATACATCGCTTACCAGCTGCCGTTGATCTTTAATCAAGCGTTCCAGATGCGCCGCCATATGATCGAACTCGCGGCTCAATTCGCCAAGCTCATCCTTACGCCGCAAAAACTTTGGATTCATCCGCGCCGACCAATCACCATTGGCAAAAGATCGCACTGTTTTTTGCATATAACGGAGAGGCCGAGTGAGATACCCCGACAGCACAAAACTCCAGAGCGCAAATAGTAAGAGCGATGCTAACGCGCCCCACGCCAAATATTCCGGCAAGTTAAACACGACTAGAGGATGAATAAACTCGACGACTAATAAATACACCCGCCCGTCGTACCCTTGCAGCGGCGCCTTTACTAGAATTTCAGAACGTCCTATCGGGTTAACCTTGGCCACATACGAATCAGAAGAAAACGCATAGTCCTGAACTGATAACGGCACATCCGGCAATAAGCTAATACCCTGATCATCAAATACATAAGCGTTAACGCTTGGGTGACGTTCAAAGGTCAGCAACCATTCCAGTAATAGCGGTTCGCCTCCGCGCTGCAGAATAAGTTCAGCAGCGGAAATATAGCCGCCGGTAGGAGCAATAAGGTTAACGGAATCGTTAGACCATTGACGGTAATAGGACGCCAGTAGAAGCGTGACGACTGTCGTAATAAGAGTCGTCACCATGAAGGCTAAATAAATTTTAAGAAATACGCCTCGCACTATGTTGGCTTACGCCACCTCTTCTTCTAGAATATACATGTAGCCAACACCACGAATGGTTTTAATCCGTGCTTCGCCATCTCGATTCGGCCCAAGCTTCTTACGCAAATTACTTAAGTGCATATCTAAGCTGCGGTCAAATAGGGTTAACGAGCGTTGCATCGACTGCTCAGCCAAACGATTTTTATCTACAACCTTGCCAGCATCACGCGCCAGCACACTTAAAATGTTGAACTCGGTGACCGTTAAATCAATCACTTCACCATCGCGGCTTACCTGATGCTGGTCGAAATCTATAGTAAGTTCATCTAGCTGCACCGACGACGAAGCCACTGCGTTTGATCTGCCGCGGCGCAAAATTGAGCGTAAACGCGCAGATAACTCGCGCGGATTACAAGGTTTGGGGATGTAATCATCCGCGCCAATTTCTAGGCCTTCGATACGATCCATCTCGTCGCCCTTAGCCGTTAACATTATCACCGGAAGCTCACTGCGCTTGCGTATGCCTGCTAAAATTTCCAAACCATTCCCACCGGGAAGCATAATATCTAGAACAACCGCTTGATAACGGCCACTCAAGGCTTCGGTCAAGCCTTCATCGGCAGTGTGTACCGCGGTTACTTTGAACAATTCGCGTTCCAGATAACGACGCAACAAAGCGCACAGCTCTTCATCATCGTCGACTAGCAATATGTTCATGCATTACTCCATTTTGCAATTTTCGATCACGCTAAACTCGGCTGATCATAACTAAACGATATATTAAAAACATACTACACGCCTGATTAATCTTTACGCGAGTGCTCCGCTACAAAAAGTATGGCTTCAGCGACCGTCCGCTCAATGCTATCTCTTGTGCTTACCAATTCATCTGGAGACATATAAAACGCCATATCAACTTCATGTCGAATGTAGCGCGGGGGCAAACGATTAAGCGCCACACAAGCGACATCGGCCATATACTCAGAATCACGCCGAACCTCAGCATCTAACGGCTGATCCTTAAGTTGTCGCAGTATTTCTTCCGCGACCAGTTGCTCGTAATAGTTACGAATATGATGACTAATGCTCATTTCAAACTCCTCGTCTTGGCCAATATTTACCGCCTGACAACACCAAAGCATAGCAGTTTGAACAATTACTGCTTTACTAAAAAGAAGCTTAACATCTTATTAAAACAGGCCCGATGGTGACCCTATGAAGACCGTTAGTGACATTATGATCACTGAGCTTTTCACGCTCACACCCCTATGCACACTTTTAGATGCAGAACGATTAATGCGCGAACACCATGTGCGCCATATACCAATCATTGACGACAACCGTCATCTTGTCGGCTTATTGAGCCAAAAAGAATTTTTACGCGAAGCTTTTCGCATTACCGACAAGTTCGGTGCCCATCACCTGCAGGAATATTTTAGCCGAACAGAGATAGGGAGCTGCGTCTCAAACGATACTACCAAAGTGGCTCCCGACCTCACCCTTAAGGAGGCCGGAGAAACACTGCGACAAGAGAAACAGGGCTGCCTGCTGGTTACGGATGCCGAAGGGAAACTTTTAGGCATAGTAACCTCGCAGGACTTCGTGCGTTTAGCCATTCAATTGCTGTCATCTTCTTAATTTAATGAGGCCCTAAGAACGGGCAATGATCCACCAGCCTGCCGTCGCTGCGATTCCTAAAGAACTGGTATTCATGATCCATTTTGGATACCAGCTTCGACCGCGTAATATCAATAGTGCGGGCAGCGCTATGATTACGATGACTAGCTGACCAAGCTCGACACCAATATTGAATGCGACAACGGTTAGTAGTGGTAGCGCTCCTCCATCACTCAATAATTCCGCCAGAACGCTCGCAAAGCCCATTCCATGCAATAACCCAAAAACAAATACAAGCAACGAAACTTGGCGAACCATCGGCCAAATATTATTTAACGCGGCAATTGCTACCGAAAAAGCGATGCCCAACTCAACCCAATAACTTGGCAATACCACTAATTTTAAGGCCGTCGCCGTTAAGGTTATGGAATGAGCAAGCGTGAACATGCTGACCAATAACGCAGCCTGCTTCAGAGCTGATCGAGTACTTGGTTGCGGTAACCATTTACCGTCAACTCTAATCAATACCGATGTCAGTAGAAGTGTGAATAAAAACAATACATGATCAAGCCCTTTCCATATGTGCACCATACCTTCCACGATGAAGGTGGCCATAGTAGAAAAAGAACTATTAATCGTTGGGTTAATATCGGCAAAACGCAGATTGCTCGCGACCAGTGTAGAGATAGACTGATCATCATAACTAAGATTAATCAAAAGTTTATGCTGGCTATCCAGCTCCATAAATGCGGAGTAATAGATTGTAAACAACTCAATTTCTTGGCATATAATTTTAACGGGAATGCTGAGATAAGACTCACCGTAATGACTATCTATGCTCCAATTAGCGGGCATATTGACAGTACAATTCTGTTGATTTTGTTCGACTGAAAAATGACGTTTAAGGTAGATAGCTATTTCATTTTTGTGCTGCAACAGCTCTCCCCAAGTCATCTGACCATTGTGATTAGAATCAATACCAATCACTCGTTCAAGATCGAACAAGCGCAACTGTAAGTTTGCTTGCAACACTGCATCATTACCGATACCCCCCGTTAGAAAGGCGGTACTTGCTTGATGGGCATAAGCACTAGGTATCCATAGCAGCATTAAAAAAATAAGACGTAAAGTAAGCATTAATGGCTACCCTCGACACTAGTTTGCGCTAAAGAATTTCGCACTAATGACATTAAACGTTCATCTTCGTAGCTCTTATTTTTTTGCCAGTTGATATTGGCCCAACGTTCAGCTTTACCAATATCTTTTTCAATTTCCAAATAAAATCTCGCCATTTCACTCGCATGCAATTGATCATTGCGTAGCTCACGTAGTGCAACTCGATCTCTCATTATATCTGTCCAATGCGACGACAGACCCAACGAAGATTCGGCGATAGCTAAGCGCAACAATAAGGCGTCATCTTTATCAGTATTACCGGTAACAATAGGACTTAGCACATCGATCACCCGCTGAGGGTCATTAAGTACAAATTCGATATCACTCCATTGCGCAAGGAAACTAAGCGTTAGTGTTGCCGGCGCACGCATTTCCATTACTGTATTTAACCAGTGCGAAGCTAGATCCCATTGCCCTGTTTGCATCGCCCCTTCTGCTAAGATTTGTGCAAGCCATAAGGCGCGCTCATCATCAGGCCAACCTTGCTGAATAATCATATTTTCTAATTGACTTAACAGTCTGGCATTCACATTACCGTCTGCTTCTGATGAACAAGCAGCAATCGTTAATACATCTGTAAGCCCGATCATGCGGACACAGATCGACTTTGCCGCAGCGCTGTCGCCTTTCAAGGTATAGAGGCGAGCCAACAACAAATGTGCACTGATGTGTTGTGGCTGCTGTAAGACCAATTTCTTCAGAGTTTTAATTGCGGCAGAAAACTGATGTTGATATTGATCAATACGAGCACGAACGAATAGACCGCGAGGAGAGATCTGCGCGGATTCTGGTAACACTTGAAAAGTACTTTCAGCCCAACTATGGCGATATGCCTGCCCCGGCTGATTAGCTACTCGTAAATTTTGATCAATTTCATCAAATATCTCTGCAACATCCGCGGCTGAAAAATTGCGTTTAAAAGTGGCAGGAACTCGGTCAAGCGACCACTCAGCAATAACATCATCAAAATTAGCCGGCACCCATTCTGCATGTACTAGAAATGGGAAAAATAAAAAGAAAAGACATAACAAATTATATTTATGCTTCATAAATATCTAAAACTCCAACAAAGAACCGCCGAGCAAAGTACTCGGCGGTCATTTAATTACTCGCCTTGCAACAAGTAATCGAACGAGTATTGATCAGCATTGTCATTAATTATTAAATCATTAATGGCTACTGGCTCGCTCTCGGCTTCGGCATAAAAGATGTCGTCCACCAAACCGGTTAGCGTTACCCGATTGGGGTCGGACCGCTTTTTATCATTATCGAATACATCTGAACAACCAGACAAAAGCAACGCCATAGCGGTCAATCCGGGTAAGATAAACTGGGTAGTCATTTTCATATTCATATCCTCTCGCCTATGGATTTACTGAGCCAGCCAATGGCGCTTTTAAATATGGAAAAGTACTATCCACATAGGTTGCATCAATTGGTGCAAGATCACTGAATGGCTGATCGCCTACTGGTGCATCACTCGGTGAGCACAAGCCTAAATCGTCGGTGGCAGTGCCATCGCCATCGAGATCTACTGGATGACATAACGCTCCCATGACTACGCGCAGAGCAATATCGACAACATCGTCACCTGGACGACGTCCATTTGGAAAACCGGCAAGATCACCAGCAACGACACCAAACGCACTTTGATCGGCAGCCGGTGTTGCATCAATACCCGTATTTAATCGCAGCATTTCAGAACCGGTCACGGTAGCCAACTGATTAACTCCAGGAAATCCAGTTAAAAAGGCGGTGACTAAATCATTACGAGGGATATTTGATGGCGCAATATTTTCAGTAGCACCTAATGGCGTTCTAAATAAAATATCGAGCAAGGCTGGCAAGGTTGGATGCGTTACATAATCGGCGAATTGAGCGTCATCTTTTGGCTCCGACGACGAGAATAAATCTTTATCATTTAAACCGATGACGACTTCATTAACGAGCGGCATTCCGAGGCGGGAAACCTGCACCAAAGCGCCACCATCAACCGATGGTTTATCAAATGTCGCTTGCGGATTTAAAATACGAGCCTGCGGTAAACTCGCCGTAGTCCATCCACCGATAACACCATTTCCACTACCTGTGATGCACGATTTAGGTACCTCTATAGCAATGGTAGTAACATTTTTATCGAGTAAATCGTCGTTACTATCACTTTGATTAGTACCATTATCTAATGGCACATAATTCACTAAGTCAAAAGTGCGACCTAAATTGACGACAAATGGATCTTTTCGCTGCCCGACAAACACTTTACTGCCCGTGTCACATCCTGGAATACTCATGTCATGAATAAATGACGACGCATATGCATCATAATCCGTGAACGATTTTTCTCCGATGTTATCGAGAGGTTTGGAGAAGCTCGTGCCATTATCACCTGTTAAATCTGTCGCCATTCCGTCGCGGCGATCGCCTTTAATTAATTTAACCGTGTAGGTTTCTTTAAAATTAACACTATTATCTGTGTCGACATTACCGAAGTTCTTCAATGGGATTCCAACTTGCTTGGCATTTTCGCCTTCGCCAATGGTTAGCGCTACGCCACCGCTAACCCCTAATGCCTGCTGGAATTTAAACTGAAAGGTTAAATCTTCAATGGCATCGCCATCGTTATCAATATGAATTTCATAAACCGCATTAGGGTCCATTGCAAAATAGTTCGGACCACCATAACCATCTTGCAATGGAATATAATTCGCGATGAAAGTTACGAAGTCTTCACGACCATCTTGATAGCTATTAAACGCATAAAAATCGGTAGAATCTATCGTTGGCAATCGGGTGACGTTGGGCGCTTCGCGATGGCTTGAGGCTAATGCGGCTTCGCTACTGACCAAACTGGCAATGGCGATAGCCAGAGCTGAACGAGTGATGGAATTCTTCATGGGCGTACCTTTTGGGATGAGTTAACAATTCAATCCCAAGAGATACGCCGTGAATTTTATTTTGGATGCAAATAGGCCAAATTTAATTTCTATTTATTTTTTGTAGGCCGCTGCCAGCCGCTAATATTGCGCTGTTTACTACGCGCAACGGCCAATTCACTATCCGCAACATCTTTAGTTAGCACTGACCCTGCGGCCACCGTCGCACCTGCACCAACCGTCACAGGCGCAACCAAAGACGAATTGGATCCAATAAAAGCACCATCACCAATATTGGTCTGAAATTTATTTACGCCGTCGTAGTTGCACGTAATAGTACCGGCCCCCACGTTTACATCGGCGCCCAGCGTTGCATCACCAATATAGGTTAGATGGTTTACTTTGGAGCCTTTACCAATATGGGATTTCTTAATCTCGCAGAAGTTACCAACGCGCGCGCCCTCCGCCAGCTCCGCCCCAGGACGAAGACGAGCATAAGGGCCAACATTACAATCCAGTTCTAGTCGAGCCTCGTCAATCAGCGAATAGCTCTCTATGCGCGAGCCAGCACCAAGGTGGCTGTTACGCACAATGCAGTAAGGACCAATAGTAACGCCGTCTTCAATCGTTACGTCGCCCTCAAAGATGCAACCGACATCAATACTGACATCAGATCCGACGGTAAGAGTGCCACGAACATCAATACGACTGGGATCTGCAAGAGAGACTCCGTCACGCAATAAATTATCCGCCAGTTCACGTTGGTAAACGCGCTCAAGTTGCGCCAACTGTAGGCGATCATTCACGCCTTGAACTTCAAATTCGTTAAGCGGATGAATTGCACGCACTCCCACACCATTCGCCACCGCCATGGCAATCACATCCGTTAGGTAATACTCACCTTGCGCATTGTTCGACGATAACTTAGGTAACCATTCGTGCAAGTGGGCTGCAGACACGGCCAAAATACCCGTGTTTACTTCGTTAATACGTAGCTGTTCGGCGGATGCATCTTTCTGCTCCACTATCGCCAATATATTGCTAACCTCGTCACGTACTATGCGACCGTATCCACTAGGGTTATCAAGATGAACCGTAAGCAGCGCTAAAGTATCTCCGGTGCTGGCTATTTTAACCAACTGTTGCAACGTCTCGGTGCGTATTAACGGCACATCACCGTACAGCACCAGCACCACAGCGTCATTTGCGATCGCTGGCATCGCTTGTGCTACCGCATGACCAGTGCCTTTCTGCTCGGCTTGTACCGCCCAAGTCACCTTCTGGTCAGCAAATTCTTGCTGCACTTTTTCGGCCCCGTGTCCTATCACCACATGCTGCTCCGCTTGCTCCAACCGACGCGCGCTTGCCAATACGTGCGCCAGCATTGAACGTCCGGCCAATGGGTGCAGAACTTTGGGCAAATCGGATTTCATGCGCGAGCCTTTACCGGCCGCAAGAGTAACAACTGCTAAGGTCATAACGATGGGTATCCGTATCAACAATCAGTGAAAAGTGAACATAGAGACAACAAATTGCCGCCATTCTATGCCCTCACGACTCGGAAGCAAACCGAGCACAATTAGCGCCCAATTATTAACCAAGGCGCAAAAGTACCATTTTCGCAACAATGATGGGGTTTTATTCCAATAAAAAATCACTTGCCAGAAGCTATTTTAAAACGTCCGTCTCAATTTCAAATTGGCTTAACCAATCATCAGCTACATGTCACATAACGCCATGATTTTTATAGGAAAAAATCGCACCGTCACATTATTGAAAACAATACCCGTCAATATATTTTACGTCGTTTTTAAAGGTAGGCGGTAGACCAGTACAAAAGGGCCAAAAATTCAAGGGAATGGGAAAGGATATAATGAGCCAATCGACTTTTCTGCTTAACCGCTGAATTTTCATAATGAGCGCTTTGTGATTAAATCTGATCGTATCAGCGCTGGTTCTAATGATAATAAGAAAACAATCGTTCCTTTAACGAGAAAACCTAAGCTGATGATAACTAAAATAACGATGCATTCTCGAACACAGACTCCGCGCATTAGCGCTCAACACAGCCATTGATAGCAAAAAGCTGATCAACAGGATAGACCTGTACTGTGCTTGGGTAGATGCCTGCCTCGTTATTTATCTGGAAATCCAGAGAACATCCAGCTGTCGCATCTCCTATAGGGGTGATGATGGCTACGAATACAACCCAAAAGAACCCTAAGATTCTTGATGGTTGTCACTGTTATTACGAGTGCCGTCATTGCACCAGGAGCTAAATTGAATGTCTGCTTTAAACTCTCTGACTACGTCATTGCTACACTTTGCGTCCAGTCAACTTACCCGTCAGGGTGCCAAGAAGATGCTCGAATCAAGCAAACAATTGGAGAGTATTCAACGCGCTAAGCTACAAGCGACATTAACACTCGTTGCAGGTAGCGCTAGTGGTAAGCAACATAATGTGTCGGCTGACATGTCGTTGGAAGAATTCCAACAGCGCATCCCTGTTACCGACTATGATCACTGGCATGACATGATTGTTGAGCAGCAAAAAAGCAATAGCCCAATGTTAACCAGCGAAGGCTGCGAACGTTACCAGCCAACCAGTGGTTCAACCTCTAAAATCAAATGGATTCCCTATACTCAGGCGTTCCTGAATGAATTAGATGGAGCGATTAGCCCTTGGATGTCGGATCTGTACAGCAGCTTTCCGGGTATCAAAAAAGGTCGTCATTATTGGTCGCTATCTTGGGTTCCAAGCGATCTACGCAACCAAGTCAGCGAGAGCATTAACGACGATCTGAAATTACTGCCGTGGTGGAAACGCATTTTTATGGCCCGCACCATGGCCGTGCCGGAAGCCGTATCGCTAGCAGAATCATCAGAAGAATCCTTCTTCGCGACCTCGTGCTACTTAGCTTCGTGTACTGATTTATCGTTTATTTCGGTATGGAGCCCAACGTTTGCCATGAGTATCTTGCAACTGATGCAAGAACATCGTGCCGCTATCGCTGAAGTGCTGCGTACTGGTGAATGGGTTGAACCATTTAAAACCCTAACGTATTTAGAAGCTCCAAAAAATCTTGAAGCCGCCAAAATCATGGCCGCTTGGGATGGTGAAATATCGCCGAAAATTACCAAAGCGCTTTGGCCGAACCTTGCATTAATCAGCTCTTGGGACACATCGTCATCAAAAGGCTGGGCAGAAAAGCTGCATGCAATTTTCCCGCACAGTGGCTTTCAGGGTAAAGGCCTATGGGCTACTGAAGGCGTCGTAACCTTCCCTATTGGCGACAAATATCCGCTATCGCTCAATAGTCACTTCTACGAATTCGAAGACTTAGAAACCCAAGAAATTTTAACCGCTTGGCAGTTAAAAGAAGGGCAACGTGTTCGCCCAATTTTGACCACAGGTAACGGCTTACTGCGTTACGCCACGAAAGATCAATTACTAGTCACTGGCTTCATTAACCAATGTCCATGCTTGCAGTTCATCAGCCGTATCGACGGCGTCGACATGGTTGGCGAAAAACTCGCTCCTGATGTTGCCGTTAATTTGATTAACGAATTTGACGGCAAACATGGCATAGCACCCGTCACCTTATTAGCACTGCCATCCAACGAATTCCGCGCCAAACCAACCTATGCACTGTTATGCAGTGGCGACGACAAGGCTAAAGCTCACGGAGCTGAACTCAGTGCGCAATTAGAAAATAGCCTTTGTCAGCACTTCCATTACAAGCTTGCGCGGGAGCTAGGCCAGCTCGCCAAGGCCGAACTGTTAATCGTAGATGACGCAATGGATGTATATACCAGCCATAAAATTGCTGGCGGCATGGTCGCCGGTAACATTAAAGTCGAGCCATTAGTGTTGTGGCAAAGCGAACAGTTACCTGAGGCGTTAAAAGTGTCGTTAAACGAACACGCGGAGCGCAGTGCATGAGTCAGCGCTATGTTATACGCCCAACAGTGCCTGAAGATTCTCAGGCGCTACTGGATTTACTTAGCGATACACCGCAAGAAGGTAGCATTCAGTTAAACTTTGAACGCCAGCCTAATTATTTTTATGCCACTTATATAGGCACGAGTGATCCTGATCTTTGGGTCATGGAAGATACTCAAGAAAAAATCATTGTCGGTGCTTTCAGTATCGGTAAGCGAAATGTATTTATTAATGGTGTCCCGCAAGCAGTGCGCTACGCCAGCGATTTACGTATTCATCGTAGCCAGCAAGGCGGACGCGCTCTTTATCGGATGTTCAAGCATTATAAAGAGCAAACGAAAGATGAATGGATGCAAACGGTTATTCTCGAAGAAAATAAAGCATCCATGGATACCGTGAGTAGTGGTCGAACAGTCCTCCCTACTTATTATCCCGCGGGGCGATATCGCACCAATATGATTGATTTGCGCCGCACGGAAAAGCGCAAAATAAAGCATTATGTTCGTCGTGCGACTGCCGATGACGTTGTCATCATGCAAGCCTTCTTCGATAAGGAAGCCCGCAAAAAGCAATTTTATCCTTGCTATGACTTTTCATTAATAGGTACAGATAATGACTATTATCGAGATATTCGCTTAAGCGATTTCTTCCTTGCCTTCGAGAGTAATGGCGATCGCCAAAATCTCATTGGAATGACGGGTTTATGGGATCAAAAAAACTTCAAGCAAACACGCATTGCAGGCTACGCTAATGGCATGCAGTACATTCGACCGTTTTATAATCTCTATACCAAGATATTTGGCGGGTTAAGCTTGCCACCTGCCGGCGCATTAACGAGTTACCTATACTTGCATAGTACTGTAATCGCCAATAACGAACCCGAGACCTTTGCCGACCTCGTCGCCTTTGCGCGTCGCGAATTAAAAAACACGCGCTACGATGCTTTAGTCTTTGGATTCGATGTTAATGATCCTTTACACGCCGTCGCGGACAAATACAAAAAGGTTGAATTGTTTAGTCGCCACTTTCTTACATCCTATGGAGAGGATCCCGCGAGCGAGTTAGATTCCGACCGCATCATGTATTTAGAAACATCTCGTCTGTAGGAGCAGTAGTGTGCAGAAGAAGAAAGATTACGTAGCCATGTGGTTCAATGTTCGCAAAGAGTTAGGTATTAGCGATGAAATACATGCGGGTTGGTACGATCACAATACTAAAACTATGCAATGGACGAGCTACGAACATGCAAAAATGGATGGTATGGGATTATATGCTCACGAATTAAGAAAATATGGCTATCCTTGCACGCCACTACCAACCAATCGCGATACCAGCGAACCTAAATTTTTTGATGTATTGAAGAAACAGCGTCAAGCAAAATACCAAGATACTGCTCCAAAGAAAATTCGTTGGAAGGAAACCTTCGAATATTCTAACAGCGATCGCGGAGAGCTGGAGTGTATTATTCTTGATGAAGCTGCAACCTTAAAATTGAAAGAAAAAGCAGCGGCACAGAATGTTTCCGTAGCAACCATTATATTCTACTCATTGAACAAAATGGTTGCCTCTGAACTTCTTGACGGAGAACAAGAGTACTATTGGTTATATCCTGTCAATATGCGTGGTGCTGTAAAGCTAGAAGATGAAACGATGAACCATTCATCTGGCTTTAACTTAGCACTTAACACTAAGTCTACCGCCAAGGAAATCCAAGATATTGTGCGAGACAAACTAAAATCACAGAGCCATTGGATGCTGTGGAAGCTTGCGCATATTGGTAAATGGATTGGACACGCCGGCGTTAAACGTATTTATATAAGTTCGAGCAAAAAGAATTTTTTCGCTGGGTCACTCAGTTATCTGGGGAGCTGGCCAATTCCCGATGAAAGAAATTCTGGAGAACGAAAAGACGACGTATTGGCATGCTGTGGTACAGGATCAAAAAATTATCCGATTTCGACGGGTGTTACTGAATGGTATGGAAAGATGTCCATAGCCCTCAAGCTACATCCGTATATCGGCAAAAAGCCCGGTTTAACTAAACATTGCCTCGAGCAATGGCAAAAGAATTTAACGGACAGTAACTAAGCATGAAAATATTACGAACTCTTACGTTGGTGATTATCGTATTACTTATCGGCGGCGGCGCTGGTTACTACTTTTACACCAATGCACCCAAACCAGTAGTCACCGAAAAATCGGTCATTGTACCGCAAGTGCCCTATATCGAAGTGGAGATTGCTAGCCAGTCGATTCCGGTATACACCCGAGGAAGAGTGACGGCCGCAAAGGTACACAAAGTGGCTAGCTCTGTGTCGGCTTTAGTTGTGAATGTTAGCGACTCATTAGTAAAGGGCGCTTTCGTTAACAAAGGCGATATCTTAGTTGAACTTGATGAGTCCCATATCATCCTCGATATTGCGCAACAGCAAGCGACTTTAGATCAAGTGAAACTAAAACTCGAAGAAGTTGAAGCCAATGCGCGAGTAGCAAAACGCCAAACAGGTAAGAACGCGTCGGAATACGCTCGCTTTGTTCCGCAATTGCGTTATGCCAATAGCCAAGTTGCTGCAGCACAAGCGGCATTGGATTATGCCTATAAGCAATTAGAAGAAACAAAAATTCGCGCGCCAATTGATGGCAAAGTGATCGAATCCTATGTGCATCAAGGAGATTTACTACAAGCATCTGCTCCGGTTGCTGTTATCTACAGCATGAACCAAGCGGAAATTCGTTTGCCGATCAACGACCAACAACTCGACATTATCGGCTTTAAAGATCAGCTCAGTTCGGAGCAGGGTCCACGTTTCACTCCTGAAGTAAAATTAGGCAGCTACCAAGATGATGGCGAATGGACTGGGTATATCGTCCGTAAAGACGGAGAGCGCGGTCAAAACCAATTAATGTATGTTGTCGCTCAGGTCAATGCTGACTCTATGATTAATGCCTCTGGTAAGTCGTTACTACCTGGATCGTTTGTTGAAGCCGAAATTAAAGGAAGAGTGATCGACGATCTGCGCATTTTGCCTCGCGAAGTTCTGCAACCAGGTAACATCATTTGGTTGCTGGATGACGATAATCGCCTCCATTCACAAGAAGTGGCTGTGATATATCGTGGTCGCGATCAAGTCTATATCGATACTCTACTACCCAAAGGTACTCGTGTTGTATCTGGTGGTTTCCATCGCTTGGCCGAAGGCACGCGCGTTATCCCTATTAGCCAATCCAGCAATAAAAATAACTGAGGTAGATCTATCGTATGAAATCCTCAATTAGCTGGTTTGCCAACAACCCAGTTGCAGCCAACCTATGCATGATTTGTATTTTGGTTTTAGGTTTCTTGTCGATACCTGAAACACGCAAAGAGTTGCTGCCTAACGTCTCCTTAGAGCGTATTAGCATCCAAAGCAAGCTACCTGGCGCTTCAGTTGAAACCGTTGAGTCGAGTATCTGCCGTCCTATTGAAAATCGTATTTATGACATTCAAGGGACTATTGACCTTACCTCTTATGCTTACGAGGGAATTTGCTCAATCACCCTTGATGTTGACGAAGGCTTTGTTACTAAAGAAATCGTCGATGAAGTAAAGAGTCGCCTAGAAGCAAAAGATCTATTACCAAAAGAAGCAACAACACCTGACGTTGTCGAGCTAACGGTAAGAAACCGCGTTGCTAAATTAATCCTTAGCGGCCCTGTTAGTTATTCCGTGTTAACGGCTTCCGCGCGGCAATTACGCACCGACTTACTTGAGTTTAGTGCGGTTAGTATTGTCGAACTCGAAGATATGAAAAAGTCGGAAATCCGCATCAGCATTCCCGCTTTTAATTTGCAGAAATATCAAATCAGCTTTGATGAAATCAGCGCAATGATTCAAAAGCAGTCGGGTTTTTTACCCGGAGGCATGCTACAAACAAGCGAAGGCGACGTACTCATAACCAGTGACGCCTATCGAGATTCTAGTGAAAGCTATGCCAATATTGTCATAGCCGCCGACCCAGATGGCGGCGAAGTTCGCCTTGGCGATATCGCCGACATTATCGACAACCGTTTTAGCAATCAGCCCCAAGCTTCCTTTGATCGTCAACCAGCTGTGTCCATCGATGTATTCCGTGTTGGCAACCAAAACATTACCGACATTTCTGATGTAATTCACAACCACTTAGCCGACAGTAATTTACCGCAAAACGTAAAAGTATATGTATGGCAAGATGAATCGAAAAATTTCCAAAGCCGCGTAGACCTATTAGTAAGCAACGCATTTAGTGGTCTTGTACTGCTCTTTATCGTTTTATTATTATTTTTAAGCGCGCGCTTATCTTTTTGGGTGAGTCTAGGTATTCCAATCGCCTTCCTTGGGACTATCTTTATTCTTCCGGTGTTCGATGTATCGATTAACATTGTATCGTTGTTCGCATTTATCCTTGTACTCGGTATTGTTGTCGACGATGCAGTGGTTGTCGGCGAATCTATCCATCTACAAAATCAAAAAGGCTTGTATGGCACTGAAGGCGCACTACAGGGCGTGTTCGAAGTCTATAAGCCGATCTTTTTCGCAGTTGCCACGACCGTTGTCGCCTTTTTGCCATTAGTGAGTTTACCCGGACCTGAAGGGAAGCTAATGCGAGCCATCCCTATCGTTGTGATCGGCACGCTCATATTCTCGTTAATAGAATCTTTGTACATTCTTCCGGCGCACTTATCCGGCACGCACAAGAATGAGAAGCCGGGCAATAAGGTATTAACAGCGATTCAAAATGTTTTCTCGGTTTTTCTAGATACATTAATAAAATGGGTTTACACCCCAGTATTGACTGTATGCTTGCGCAATAAAGGGCTCGTAGTGCTGACCTTTACCGTCGTTTTCGCATTGTTCATGGTGTTGCTAAGCCAAGGCTGGATTAAAACCGCTTTATTTGCCGCCATTGAAGGCGACGTCGTAGTTGCTAATGTTGCCTTTCCTGAAGGATCGCCGCGTGAAAAAACCGAAAAAGCGTTAAGACACTTAATTGCTGCAGCGGATCAAGTTCAAGCTGAATACGAAGCTAAAGACGCCAGCGCAATTGAACATATTTACTCAGTTGTTGCACCAAAGAATACTTTTACCTCTTACAGCGTAGATAAAAGTATGGATCATAAAGGTCAGGTCATTATTGAACTGCCCTCTTCAGAGACTCGAACCTATAGTGGTCAGGATGTATTGGCCCGCTGGCGCGAACTCGCTGGCGATATTCAAGACACCACCAGTTTGCAGTACAGCGCGAGCTTAAATCCGACCAATCCTGATATTCAAATTGAATTCTCTGGTTACGACATCGATGACTTGATGAGTGCGGCGAATCAGCTGGCTGAAAAACTTCGCGAATACGACGGTACTTTCGATATTCATACCTCGCAAGAAGAAGAGAAGCAGGAAGCTGAAATTAAACTCAAAGACAACGCCGTTGCACTTGGGTTAACTCTTGAGAGCGTGATCCGCCAGATCAACCGCGCCTTCCAAGGCAATGTCGTACAACGTATTCAAACCCAAGATGACGAAGTGGAAGTCTGGGTTGGCTTGCCGAAAAATGAACGTTCTTCGCCTTGGTATTTAGAAAACATGCATATCGAATATGCACCGGGACAATATGTTAGCTTGTCGACCATTGCTGCTATTGAGTATCGTCCGTCTAAAACTCACATTAAACGCTATGACCGTAAACGCGTTATTTCGGTAAGTGCATTCGTTAACCCAGCGCAGAATTCAGTGAAAAACATTCAAACTGATTTGGCGACCAATTACCTCGATGGCTTAGTGAAAAACATGCCCGGTATTAAGTGGGATGTTGGCGGCTACCAGCGTGCAGTCACATTGTTTTTAGATATATTAATGAAGTACTACCTGTTCGCCATTTTAGCTATGTATTTAATGATGGCAGTTTTGTTTTCCTCATATAGTCAGCCGCTACTGGTCTTGTATGCGATCCCATTTGGACTTCTTGGTTCGGTTACCGGTCATATCCTGCTCGACTTAGACTTAACCCTATGGTCATTCGTAGGAATGGTGGCCGTTAGCGGGGTGGTGGTAAACGATAACTTGGTACTGATTGATTACATCAACACCCAGCGCGCTAAAGGTGAGAATGTGTTTGTCTCGGTGTGCGAAGCCGGTCGTGTTCGTTTCCGCCCCATTATGTTGACATCACTTACCACCTTCGTTGGCTTGGCCCCGCTGATATCTGAAACCAGTGTGCAGGCACAGTTTTTAATTCCAATGGCGGTGTCGTTAGCTTTTGGTGTGGTATTCGCCACCCTCATTAGTTTGCTGTTAGTGCCAGCAACTTACTTAATGATGGTTGAATGGCAAACAACCCTGTTACGTCTGTTTAAACAAACACCGAAAGGTAGCTCTGAAGATCCCGTTGAAGCGGCTTACCAACGCGGTTTTGAACAAGGTACTCGAAATGCTCGTAAGGCGGTATGTCCGTATAAAGATGACGTTCTTAGCTCTAGCTGGGAAGCTGGCTTAAACGACGCACGAAACCTTTAAAACTAAAAAGGCCGCGTATGAGAGAATGCAAAAATCTCCTACGCGGCCTTATTAAATATTTATCCACCCCATTTTTGCTTTAAGCAATTATTCTTCTACGGGCAAGTCTTGCTGCGACTGCCAATTAACCCGCTGCCAGTAACCAATTTCGTTAATCAAAATAGCCGTTAATATATACATGGCTAAATACAAGACATAAGCAGCGCTCATCCATATCATCCCCTCAATCAAGCGGGCGACAGCATCGACGTTAAGTAACACATAGACGGCAACGATTTTACTCACGTTAGCCCCAACCAAAGCCAACCACCACAACGGCAGCAACCAAGAATCTGGGACAAAGTTGTGATGCTCAGGAGCCGATCTATGGCGCATAGACGCAAGGGTGCGCAATGCTAAAAAGATACAGCTCAGCATGCGCATAAAAATAATAAGAGTATTTTTTAGGGTATGCGGCTTCTCGTCGTATAGGCAGACTAAATTGCGCACCGCATAGAAGAGCCAGTAGCCAAAGAATATACCGAGCACTCCGGTCAGGCTGATTTGCGTAATACGAATCAGGCTATCTAGGGCAATACGACTTTGCAACTCAGTATCTAATTGCGTGATTATGTCAGTCGCAGTCAGCCCATGAAGTTGTTGCAAGGTCATAAAACCATGAATAAAACCGGCAACACACAGTATTCCTGGTATTGCCATTACCCCCATAATGACACGATTCAAAAGATGTAAATCGTAGAAAGGGTATCGCTTGTAGGCCATTATAATACTTATCCTTTTAGGCTATCGTCGATCACTATGCTGAAACTGCACTTACCAATTAATGGTAATTGTCTCAGCACGTCGCAAAAGCACAAGGATAATTCATGCCGTTAATGGCTCAACTGCCACATTTCAGCATAATCAGCGCGTAATATTCATTACTATCGGTCCAAATATTCGTACACTCAAACCCACAAGACCCTGCCATATCAATCAAGTGCTCTAACCGATATTTGTAAGAGTTTTCGGTGTGAATTGTTTCACCACTGCGTAAAGCGATAGTGTTACCGGCAATATTAACCATCTGATCGATGGAGCTCACGAGGTGCATTTCAACACGAGAGAGAAGATGATTGACAACAATTTTGTGTTCGAAACGATCTTCGTTAAATTGACCATCTAAGGTGCGATTTAGGTGACGTAAGACATTCTTATTAAATGCGGCAGTAACACCTTGAGAGTCATCGTAAGCGGCTTGCAAAATCGATTCATCTTTTAGTAAATCGACACCCAATAGAAAATAGCCGCCGTCATCTAAGGTCGAACGTACACGACATAAAAAATCACTGGCTTGTTCTGGGGTGAAGTTGCCCATACTCGACCCGGGGAAAAAGGCCATTTTAGTACCGGCATTTAACAGCTGATCCGGCAATGCGATGTCTTGAGAATAGTCGACACAAGCCGCGTAAATATTGAGCCATTCGTAGTCGTCGAGGAGGCGTGAAGCAGATGCGATTAAAAACTCGCGACTAATATCCATAGGTACATAACACTGTGGACGCAAGGCTTCGAGCAGTAAGCGAATTTTAATACTCGCACCACTGCCATATTCCAACAAAACCGAGCCGCGTCCGATAATTTCGGCAATTTCATCAGCGTATTCACGTAATAAACCGATTTCGGTCCGAGTCAGGTAATACTCAGGAAGATGCGTAATTTCTTCGAATAAACGTGAACCACGTTCGTCATAGAAATATTTTGCCGGTAAGGTTTTCTGACTAGAATTTAAGCCAGCTAATACCTCTGAACGAATATCAGCCGGAGCAGGTAAATCATCAAAAATTTGTAATGCCTGACGTTCCATGGTCATCCTCTTTTATTGAAGGTCCGTAATAATTGCTGCGTTAACTAAAAACGCGCTAAACGAATGCCGGTAAATTGCCAGCGCTCATGGGGATAAAAGAAATTGCGATACGAAGCTCGAGCATGAGCAACAGGTGTCAGGCAAGATGCCCCGCGCAACACCATTTGATTGCACATAAACTTGCCGTTGTACTCGCCAACAGCACCGGCGGCAGGTTTGTACTTGGGATAAGCTTGATAAGTACTACTGGTCCACTGCCAAGTTTCACCAAAGAGCTGTTGTAGAGATTGATCGTTCACAGCACCTTGGGGATACCAATAAGCCGACTCTTGAAACCCACCAACAACCGCTTGCTTCGACGCCACTAACTCCCACTCAGCTTCTGTAGGTAAACGAGCACCCGCCCAACGCGCGTAGGCATCTGCTTCATAAAAGCTCACGTGCGTCACCGGATTATCTAATGCCAGTGGCTGGTCGCCATGCAAACTAAAACGACGCCAGCCATCATGTGTCTCACGCCAATATAAAGGCGCTTCAATAGCATTTTGTTGCACCCAAGCCCAGCCATCCGCTAACCATAAATCCGGACGTTGATAGCCATCATCTGCCATAAACTCTAGATACTCACGGGTCGTAATTAAGCGATTAGCGATCGCTCCATCACTGACTAAAACCGAATGTCGCGGCCCTTCGTTATCAAACGAGAAAGCATTACCTTGATAACCAATACTGTGAATACCACCTCCAAATTCGTGCCAGCTTATTTTTTGGTGGGTAAATTTGGTCTCATTCATTGGCGCTGCATAGGCTGGCGCAAGCGGGTTCACAGACCAACAATACTGAAGATCAGTAAGTAACAATTCTTGGTGTTGTTGCTCGTGATTAAGACCCAGTTCAATTAAGGGCCAGAGGCTAGTATCCGCCAATAGAGCCTGCATCGCTTCATCAACCCAGAGACGATAGCGCAGTACTTCACCTAGCGAAGGACGCGACAGCAAGCCGCGCTTATCGCGAGGGAATGGTTTGCCTATGCCGTTGTAATAGCTATTAAAAAGCTGTTCAAACAGGGGATTGAAAGGACGATAACCTTTCAGATTGGGCAGTAGAATGAAGGTCTCAAAGAACCAAGAAGTGTGGGCTAGATGCCACTTCGCGGGGCTTGTAAAAGCCGCCGCTTGCAACTCATGATCGGCAGGCTCCAACGGCGCACATAACGCCAATGTTGTCTGCCTAATTGCGTGATAGGTATGCGATGGATCGTTCATGATGCTCTCTGGTCAATCGGTCGTTATTAACCCTGACCTCTGAGAGCACACAGTGCAAGTCTTAGTCGGTTAATTTTCTCTAGGTTCAAGACAAGCGCGCGCACGCATCGCCATGTCATCTAAGAACCGAGCGTAGCCATCTTTTGTCACAGAAATATGACTACCTAACGGATCAAGTTCTGCTCGATTCACTGGCAAATCACCGACGACAGAATCCACCAGAGCGGGTGTATATTCAGGTTCACTGAACACACATACGACTTCGCCATTAGCTAGCTGGTCACGCATAGCTTGCAGGGTCCGAATGCCCGGTTTTTGTTCAGGCGACAAGGTAAAGGCCCCCAATTGCAATAGACCTCGCTCACTAACCCAGTGGTCGTAAGCGCGGTGAAATACGAAAAAGCCTCGCTGTTGTAAGCCCTGTAATTGCTCCTCACTGAATTGTACGGAGGCAGCCACACTCTGCGCGAACTCAGAGTTGTCATGCCCTAACAATGCCGCCAGATCCGCTTGAGCTCCCAAAGCAATCGCCGTCGAAAACCAAACATGAGGATCGTCACTTTGCCCCTCTTGGCGATAAGTGGCTAAGTTAATCCAATGTTTGTCGGGCCAACGTTTAGCAAAACCACGCAAATAGGGTTCAGCCTCTGGACCGGCCCAAAAAATAATATCGGCATTTTGCAATCGGTCGATATCGGACGGGCGCAAGCTAAAGTCGTGCGGCGTCATACCCGCTGGCACTAGCACTTCAAGCTGCTCTAGAGGAACCGTCGATGCCGCAATTAAGGCTAACGGATGCAGTGTTGCCAGCACATTTAATGGTTTGGGCGCACTCATGGCGGGAAATGTTAGGGTAGATAAAACAACTAAACCCAACAAATAACGCAAATTCTTCATTGTCTCGCAGCCTAGGTATCGTAGAATTGCTACATTATAACCTAAGGTTTACGTCATGACTTCTACTGTCTACGCACCGCATGATCATCACACCTGTATAACTGCAGCCTTGGCTAATGCGAAGACCTTGTGTGAGTCACGTGGCGCACGTCTCACACCAGTGCGTCGACGCGTATTAGAGTTAGTCTGGCAAAACCACAAACCTACAGGCGCTTACGAGCTGTTGCCACAATTAGCCCAAGACGGCTTTAATTCGGCACCACCAACAGTCTATCGTGCGTTAGATTTTCTATTAGAGCTTGGGCTGATTCATCGCATTAGTTCGCTCAACGCTTTTATTGGCTGTGCTCATCCGGGTCAGGAACACACCACGGGGTTCTTTATCTGCCGTTTGTGTGGCAATGCAC
Organism: Thalassolituus oleivorans MIL-1; assembly: GCF_000355675.1. Lineage (NCBI taxonomy): Bacteria > Pseudomonadati > Pseudomonadota > Gammaproteobacteria > Oceanospirillales > Oceanospirillaceae > Thalassolituus > Thalassolituus oleivorans. The sequence continues at coordinate 3,556,750 of NC_020888.1, forward strand.
TGGAACTATCACCCGAGCGCATGCAAGACGTTAACACTCGCCTCGCAGAAGAATTAGGAATTGTTATAGAAGAACAAACAATCGAACTCTCCGGTCTCTGCCCTAGCTGCCAACTTGCCGCTACGACCGCGAAAGAGGACATTGCATGAGCGCCTCATCAGCTGCTGTGAACACGTCTGCGGGGGTCATCTCAGCGCCCTTAATTGAAGCGCAAAACCTGCGCTTAGCCTTACGCCAAAAAGTCGTGCTTGATGATATATCGCTAAAAATTGAGCCCGGTAAAATCATTACCTTAATCGGCCCCAATGGCTGCGGTAAATCTACTTTAATTCGCGTATTACTAGGCTTAACGAAAGCCGATAGTGGACGCGTATTACAACGCCCTGATTTACGCATAGGGTATATGCCGCAACGCTTGGCACTAGATGAGCGCATGCCTCTAACCGTCGGTGGTTTTTTACGTCTAGCGCGTGGCGCTAAAAAAGACCAAATCCGCTATTGGCAAGAACGTTTAGGTATCAAAGCTCTGGAACAGCAATCCGTTCACAATCTCTCTGGTGGTGAATGGCAACGGGTATTATTGGCACGTGCTCTATTGCTGAAACCGCAACTACTGGTACTCGACGAGCCGGTACAAGGTGTCGATGTGCAAGGCCAGTTAGAGTTATACCAACTGATTCCTACTTTACGCGATGAGTTAGGTTGCGCAGTGTTAATGGTGTCTCACGATTTGCATTTGGTGATGGCTGCTACCGATGAGGTGATTTGCCTGAATGGCCATGTTTGTTGTTCTGGCCATCCTGATAGTGTCTCGCTCGACCCTGCTTACTTGCAGCTGTTTGGTAGGCGCGAAGCGCCAATCGCCCATTACACTCATCATCACGATCATGCGCATTGCATTGATGGTCATGTCGAACCGGCGAATACCTTATCGGTTGATCATGAACACCACCAGCACTGCAATCATCACTCAGGATCTAACTCATGATGGACTTCACCACACCTTGGTGGACGATGCCGTTACTGGCCGGGATTTTATTGGCTGCCACCACTGGGCCGCTCGGTAGCTTTGTGGTTTGGCGACGCATGGCATTTTTTGGCGATACTCTCGCCCACGGTGCATTATTAGGTATCACCCTAGGCGTTCTCACCGATATTAATCTAACCTTGGCGTTGATTATTGGCTCGGTATCATTAGCCTTAGTACTGCTGCCACTGCAGCGCGGCTCGCGCTTATCGTCTGATACTTTGCTGGGGATAGTTTCCCACGGCACCCTAGCAGTCGGCCTGGTTGCGCTTAGTCTAACAGATGGTATTCGAGTCGATTTAATGGGTTATTTGTTCGGTGATTTACTCGCGGTCGAAAGCCAACATACCCTATGGCTCTTGCTGGCCGCCATCAGTACTGGGCTGTTATTGCTCTGGCAATGGCGCGCACTATTGGCTGTCACGGTTAGCCCTGAATTGGCCAGCATTGATGGTCATCCAGTGCAGCGTTTGAATTTACTGTTGGTATTGATGCTGGCAATCGTTGTTGCCCTAGCAATGAAAATCGTCGGTATTTTACTGATTAGTGCGCTACTCATTATTCCGGCAGCCGCCGCGCGTAGCTTTGCTCGCACACCGGAGCAAATGGTGGGCTTATCGAGTGTTGCTGGCGTAATTTCAGTGCTACTCGGTATGTGGGCATCTTTTCGTTGGGATACCCCCGCAGGCCCCAGTATCGTGGTTGCCGCGATGCTCTTATTCTTAGCGAGTATTCCTGTAGGCCGCTTACAAGCAGCGCGCTAATATCTAACGCGGCATACTAACGAGCTGTTGTATAATGCTCGTTAGTCTTTGCGGATCTAACGGTGGTTCGATATACCCTCGATACTGCCCTGCGGGATCTATCAATACGATATTGGCCGAATGATCCATCAAATACGCTAAGTCACCATCACGTTCGACACGCGCAAAAAATGCATTCACTTCCGTTGCTAACGTTTTAAGCGCCGCAGGGTTGCCCGTTAATGCCATAAAGCTGGGATTAAAATACCCCATGTAAGGTGCCATCGACGCCGGTGTATCACGCTCGGGGTCAACACTCACCAACACCACGTTCAGTTGTGCCTGCACATCCAACGGTAAGCGCTTCCAAGTTCTACTTAAATTTGCCAAGGTCATTGGGCAAACATCTGGACAGTAGGTGTAGCCAAAGAAGAGCAAACTCCAGCTTCCTGACAATTCGCTAAGATGAAATGAGTTACCGGTTTGAGCAATAAACTGGCCGTCAGAAATAGGAATTCCGCGGCTAAAAATACGCACGCCATCAATACCAACGGCTGAAGGACCATTCAGCCGCGCTAACGCCCCACCAGTAATCATTGCAGACACTAACAATAAAAAGAGTATTGAAGCGAAAATACGCTGTGTTGCGTTCAACATCTGGATGCCTCTGATTGAGATGTGGGATTGAGATGCGAGATTGAGATTACCAATGTTCGTATTGCTGTTATTGTACCAGCCATGACGTCTGCCCACTCTGCTAATAACCCCGCAATTGAGCCGCTAACTGCGACACAAGGTCGCATCCTCGCACTGGCTTGGCCAATTATGCTCAGCAACATTACAGTGCCACTACTCGGCTTAGTAGATACCGCAATACTGGGGCATCTTGAGGATGTTACTTACCTCGGTGCGGTCGCCATCGGTAGCCAGTTGTTTACCTTTATGCTGTGGAGTTTTGGCTTTTTACGCACACACTAAGGTAGAAAACATTGACTGACACACTAATGTCCACAAGAGTGTTGACATGCGTGTCCAATATAATGGTGCCCGTCGACATGAATCGACCCAAAATAATATACATCCAACGCCTTTACAGACTCGACGGCAAGCTCGTTGCCAGCCCCGGAGGGGTTCCTACAATCGAGTGGACGAACAGAGTTCTTCACTGGAATAGCGATCAGCAAAAATTTGAAGAGACTAACGATTTGATGATTGAGCGATTCCCAATCATCTACAGGAATGGTGAGCCATGGGATCTCGGCAACCTTTACCTCTACCGTTGGTGGTTGAAGTTCGCAGAATCCAGCCCTCGCTCAATCGTAACGCTAGATCGAAAAGCAAAGAACCTACTCTCATACTTGCACTTCATTGACGAACATAAGACTGACGATCTGCCACTCGATATTTTTTACGCCCCACCTCTCAGCAGGAAGAACCAACGAGTCACGTATATCTACAAGTCATATCTCACGGGGCTGTTCGAGCAGAAACAGAACACTCTTAAGACGGTTAAGCAAAAAGCCGCAGAGGTCGCAGCGTTCTATATGTTTCTGAACGACAACAAACTAACCCCTCCAGGTGAAGAGATACAAGATCGCTTTTACACACTCAAACAGCACAAGGTAATGATTAAGGGTGGCAGACAGTTCCCTGTGACCTATTCGGATATCCATATAACAAAGGCCTCTGTTGAAGAGGAACAGTTCGATCTCATACTGGGCGAAGAAGGCGGTGTGCGCCCACTATCAGAAACAGAGGTGGAGTGGGTTCTTGAGGGCATTGAAGCCATAGGTAACCGTCAGATGCAACTGATGGTCTGGTTGGCTTTATACACCGGGGCCAGAAAACAAACCATCTGCACGATGAGCGTTGAAGCGATAAAGAAGGCTTACGAGTCATCAAGAGAAACCAAAGAAGCGAGAATCCCCGTTGGGCCAACGACTGGCGTTGATACGAAGCACGGCGTTCAGTACGTTCTTAAAGCACCGAGCTCGTTGGTTGCACAGGTCTACGAATGGGTAAAGTACTCAGAGATATACAAAGCAAGGAAATCACAAAGCTTCTACGGCGACTCATCTTCGAACTATGTTTTTTTGACAAAGTTTGGCAGTCCATTTTACACCGCGAATCGACACGTACAGGACGCTGCCAACCCTAACTATTCAATGACGCTAAAGAGGAGCGAGCGGGGAAAGGCAGGCCACCATGTAGGAGGCTCGATAAACGACTTCGTAAACCAAAAGCTAATTCCATGGATCAAACAGAATAAAGACCCACAATACAAAGGGTTTAAATTCCATGACCTTAGAGCCACGCGAGGTATGCGATTCGTACGAAAAGCCAAAGCATTGGGAGGCATGTCAGACACAGAGATCATCACTCACGTTAAAGGTCTTCTCGGCCATAAGCATGAGTCAACAACGATGATCTATCTGAAGTATGACGAATTCGTTCAAGAACAAAAGAAAAAGAACGAAGCCGTTCACAAAGCCATGTACGGCGAAAACTTCCCTTGGGACAACTTTGATGAATGAGTTCTTCGACTTGTTTAACGACCGGCCCGAGCAATACAGTCAGTTTGAAGCGGCATCGCTCTCACTCTCTGAACTGGGCAGAATTAGATTCAATTTCAAAAGCAGCAGCCAAAATTACAAGCAGATTTATGCTGGACGAGTGCTGTTTAACGTGCGCAACATTGCTTCTATCAAGACCAGAACCAAATGCTCCCCCACTTCACTGGATAGCTGGGACATCGACTTTTCGAGCTATATAAATCATCGGAAAATCTACTTAATTAGACTTATTGATTCCTTCCTCGATGGAACCGCAAAACGAGGATCTATTACATATCAATTAAACTTTATCGACTGGGCAGATAATCGCTACGAACGTGACAAGCTTTTCTTCGACAAAGAGCAGATGAAGCGAGCATATAGTGAATACTCAAATCTACTTTGGGATCGAGTATCTCAGAGCAATCTATCCTCGCCATTCAGTAGAAGCACAGCACGTATGTGCCAAGAAGGAGCAGCCCAAGCGATTCTACTGACACATCACGATCTAGAATATGATAAATTGCAGAGTTGGGCACTGAGAATTCAACAGAGAAGAGGCGAAAAAGGATTCAAAGTCCTTGAAAGCACACAACGCGCAGCACTCAGCCGAGATGCACATCGTTATTTATTCAATAAAATCTCTGAATATTTGCTTCAGGATGATCATCCCAAACCATTTATTCTCAAACCAGAACCGAAACTTGGTATCACTGGTCAGATCTACCTAAGCTCAAGCCATTGGAACCTACACGGAATCAACAATAATCCTGCATCGTACTTTTATAGGTCGGGAACCCTGGGCCGTAGCCGAATTCATGAGTTGCTTTATGATCGTAGCGGAAAAATAAGCAGAAGCATAAATGAATTAATGGAGTCGAAAGATGCCGAAATTAAGAAAAATGGTCCATTTTCCGACAAAAAATTTCATTACAGATTACGAGAACATTACCACGCCATAATTTCATCTGATAATTCAGGCGCCATCGAACATGAGTCATATCATCGTGATCTTTTTAACATTGCAAGCGTTCACTTTTCCCATCTGATACTTGCGGACAGCGGTACAAACCTAGCCGTCTTGCTAACAGCCCCTATGATCGAGCCCACCAATCTCGAACGAGAAGGCAAGTTCAGAATTCTCTCCTTCAAAAGCAAAGGTGATAAGCAATATTCTCTTCGTCTAAGCCCTCTCGCAAAAAAATATTGGAGCCGTTATGTTGCATTATGCCAAAAGTTTATTCCGTCAGACTCTCCCCTAAAAGGGCCCCAACATTTCAAACAAAGACAATCTCTCTCTCACACAATTAGCAGTAAGCAGCTCATCATCCCTACCAAGTTTTGGAATTCAGTCAACCTTTGGGTTAGTACAAAGGATTGGCGGGATTACTCGGTGAATTTAGCCCTTACTGTAACCGGTGACATTCACTACTCTGCAAACCAGCATCAACACACTGTTGAAACATCAAGAAAGCACTACATTGCAGTTGAAAACCGGGTTGCAGTTAAAGAGCTAAACGGCTTCTTCAGCGGCCTGGCTAGCGCTGTCAATCTCTACAAATCAAAGCGGGTCGCTGTAAATATCGTTGGTGAAAATGTCGGCACTCAGGGCCTGACAGGCATTTGCATATCTCAAGGTGAGGCCAAAGAGGGAGGCTTTTCCGATGAAGCTCCCAGCCCCCGATGCTCGGCAATGCTAAGCTGCTTCTTTTGTAAGTCTTATGCGCTCAGAGCAAGAGAGGAGGATGTTCTCATGCTGCTATCGATCCAGAAATGGCTACCTTTGCACAGCCGTGAGAATAGCCTGAATATGGATGAGCACCTTCTAAAGTTCCAGCCAGTCATAGAGCGCATAGACGACATAATCGCTGATCTCTCAAATAAAGGTGAGCAGTACGAAAATATTGTTAAGCGAGCCAGAAGGTTGGCCGAGATTGGCAACTTACATCCGTACTGGGATATGAAAATAGCGGCTTTGAAAGAAATCACATCCAGTAGAGGAGAACAGTAATATGTGGGTAGCACGATTCCTGGATGGCACCGAAATACTGGAGGCCCAGCCCGATCAATTCTCTGATGATGGTCTAGCGAAAACACCACCAGACAGCTTTGTCATTAGCCGTAACCTGTCAGGTGAAACCCTTTCTATCTACAGCGATAACGTCTGGGATCTATCACCCTATTCACTAATGAGTAAGGGCACCAAGTATAACTTTACCAGCCAGTTTGGAAAACCAGAGGGCAAGCTTAGCAAGACAGCACATACAATTATTGGGGAGATGAAGCGTATCATGTTTGCAGTACTCTACGAGCCGACGCATTCGGGAGGACAACGCAATAAACCACAGACCTACCGAAAAATTTTAGAAGTTCTCAGAGGGCTATCCATCATTGCGCTGAACGAAAACAAGACTCTCGCTCAACTACATGAAAGCCCTCTCGTCGGGCCTAAAATCACAGCAAGTCTTTACGCCTCCAAGACAGCATTTCGTAAAGCCGAAGCTCTCAGAGATTTAATAGCACTGATCGAATATATAAACGAGCATTTCAAAACCGAGCTACCAACATTGATCCCTAATGAGCAGCTCAAAAAAATACTTTCCGTAAGGTCTCAATTGCGTTCGAGCTATGTAAACGACCCGTCCGCACAACGAACCCCTCTCATACCATCACGAATTTATTCTGCGCTGATAACACTATCTACGGAAGTTGTGACCGACTTCAACGAGCATAAAGAGCAATTAGATGGTTTTATGAAGCGAATTAAGGCCGATCCTCTATTCTTTGCCACTCCCTCCATGCTGAAAGACAATCAAAGACCTGGATCAACTACCAACGCAAAACTTCAAAATGCTTTTAATGAATATAGAAAACATTATCCATCTGCAAGACGAACTGATATGCCATTATTAAGCCAGGAGGACTCCGTCGCCGAGTATGGCCTAACAGAATTATTCGACAAGTGGACAATTGGTTCAAACTATAAAAACTACAAATATTTAAAATATACGTTGAAAGGTCTTAAGTACTACTTAGGCTATGTATTGGATGCTGCGAGGTTTCTAATATATTGTTATTCAGGAATGCGCAAACATGAAGTCGATGCACTGAAAAAAAACTGCCTGAACAGCATTCATATACCAGGCCTTGGCGAACTCCCCATTCTGCTCAGTAACACCTCAAAAATGACGAACAGCAACTATAGTGAGTCGGCATTACCCTGGGCGACATGTTCACAGGTAATACCCGCCGTAGAGGCATGTGAGTCTATCGGAAAAATGATGAATAGCCCTAGCGACTTTCTGTTTGCACGCTTCGATTTTCCAATGAAGATCAGGACGTTTATTAATACCGATGATCATCGTCAAACCATTCTAAAATATATTTCAAGAGGATCAGATGAACTTCGAGTCAGGGAGAGCGACATCGTGGAGTTAGAGAACTTCGATGCATTCCGCGATTGGCGAAACGACCCGAATCTGAATCTAAAAGTAGGCGAGTACTTTCATATTTCAAATCATCAGTTTCGGCGCTCGACGGCCATCTATGCAGCACGAAGCGGAAAGGTTTCCTTGCCTTCGCTGAAGTTCCAGTTCAAACACTTATCTGAAGTAATGACAATGCTTTACCGAGAAAATGCAAGCTTCGCTGAAAACATTCTCAACATAGTTAAAACCGGCGATTCACATGACGTAATACGAGACTATCGAAATGAACTGATGCTCTTGGAAGCTCAGGAATTCGAAGCCCATGTCGTAAAAAGCACTGACAAGCTTTTCGGTGGATCAGGCAGCAGATTCGAACAGGAAAAATATAATAACCCTTCATGGTTAAACAGCATCGAAGAGATCGAAAAACGCGTCAAAGATGGGCGCATCTCCTATCGGGAAACAGCTATTGGAGGGTGCTCATCCCGCGAGATGTGTGACAAATTCAGCCTAGACGAGATTATCCCGTGCCTAGCTGGTTGTGATGACGCGATTTTGGGAGGCGATGATGGACTTGGACTTAAACGCGGGGCCAAGCTCAAGAAATATAAAGAAACGTTGGAGACGGAATTAGAATACCTCGAACCTGAACACCCCTCCGCCCACTTGGCGCGCAAAGAGATCACACTGATCCACCAGAAATTAATAGAGATGGAGGCCATCGATGATTAAGCACCAGGAGTACTACAAGGCTCTCCAGAGACTGATAAACAATGAGCCATCAGTTGTTAAGAAAGGTTCAAAAATCAATAAGAGAAATGTGGCATTAGAGGCTGGCAAGAAAAATGCCAGTAGTATCAGGAAAGGACGCGACTTCGATGATCTAATCGCAGCAATAGATGCCGCATCAGCTAAAGCCAAGCCTCCAAGAAAAGCCAGAGTTGACAAAGCAGATACGCTCGCAATACGAAACAGAGAGTTACAGGACATGCTGGACATCTCTCATGCGAAATACCTAGCCGCGATGAATCTACTACTTGAAAATGGACTTTACTCAGTTGAACAGCCCTCCGCCCAAGTAATCGATCTAAACGAAAAAGATAATGCGGTAAGGCCCACTTTTGATGACCCTATGACAAAGGACATGTAGTATCGAAATAACGCTGGTTTCTAATGAACTGGTGGCGATTCACTTATTATCGGCGTTCCAATCGTTTTCTTAGTGAAGCAGTGCCTTGGTCATTTCAAGAAAAAGTGACCAACCGCATGGCATTCTGAGCAGACACCACACAGTGTGGTCTGATAGCCAAGCATGTTGTAGAGATTGGTGTCAGATAAGGTAAGCATGACCCGAGCAGTACGTGGTTAGATCGAGAGTACAAAAATCCCAATGTCAGCAGCCCTGAAAAACTAAGGGAACCGTAATATAGGTGACTAGTTATGGTCAAAGCCACGTCCCCGGTAAGACTGAAAAGCAGCCTTATGAATGCGGCGACAGTCGCTGGTATTCCTTTGCAACGCACTGCAGCCGAGCAAATTGAATACTGGGCAGATATTGGCCGTAAGGTTGCGAGGAACGTTGACCCCGAAATCCTACTGGCCGTACAGGCAGGACTGGCGGTTCTTCGTGTAGAGGATGCAGTATGTGCACCTGTAGATCCAGACGAAGTTTTCAAGATCCATGAGCGAGAGTGCAAGTCAGGAGCACTAAGTGAAGCGATCGCCTCAGGCTCTGTCCGCTACCAAGCCTCACTGTCAAAGCTAGGTTATTTGGAAGCCTGCCATCCTGACGGGTATATCGAAGTAGGTCATTTTATTAACGGGCAGTTCATCGCGAAGTGAATCGCCACCAGTTTGCTAGACACCATCAAACTCATTTACTAAATTGATGAATCTGGAATATATTGGGTAAATTTGGACGGCTTATAATACAAGCCACAGAAGGCACAATATATGCAGTTACCAGTAGGTATGAAAAGCAGAATTATATTAGGCTTAAAAACCTCTAGTGAACTAGTCGCGATTCAGCTACGCCGTTAAAGCCGATGCAAAATTTACCTCGGCCACTTCAAGTGCAGTGAATCTATAACATACAGATGGCTGTGCTCCTTTCCATAGCCAAATGCCTCCAGATGCTCATGACCAGCTTCAAGATCATCGTGCCGGTGAAATAGCGCATTATTTTCGTCCTCTGGCCAAAGTTTATACGCCAGCATCAGACCGATAACAGAAAGCCCGGCCAATACTAAAAACGCCGAATTCACATCCAGCACGGTTAATAACCAGCCAGCGAACGGATAGGCCATCATCCAGCCTGCGTGGGAGAGTGAAAAGTGTGCAGCAAAGAGCGCTGGCCTGTCCGCGTTACTGGCTGAACGAACCAGAACTTTACTGGTTGGGGTCTGCACCAGGGAGTAACCCGCTCCCAGCACGAACCAGATCATCAGCAAAGTGACATAGTCTGTGATAAGAGTGCCGGATAGTTGTGCAACAATCATCAAGCCGAGGCCTGCCAGCATCACTCTGCGCTCAGTGATTTTTTCCAGAAGCGTTGGCAGTGTCAGCGCTGTGAGCATGGAGCCAAAGCCGAAAGCAGCCAGAGCGAATGCCGTTTGCTGGCCACTCAGGGCAAAATTCCCCTGCACCAGAACCACGGTGTTAACGAACACCATAGCGCCCCCCAGGGCGGTGGTAAAACTCAACAACAGCAGACCTCTCAGTCGTGGAGTCAGCAGGTAAATGCGTCCACCTTTCGTAAGTCTGTCTGTCCAGGTATTCACCGCAGAAGCCTGGGCTTTTGGGAGGGTAACGGATAGCACCAGCAACGCTGACGCCACGAACCCCAGCATGGTGCCGAAAAATAATCCATGCCACGAGGTAATCAGCAGCAATGTCGCCGCCAGCATGGGGCTGATCAGACTTTCCATGTCGTATGCCATGCGGGAAAGTGACAGCGCTCTGGTGTATTCACGCTCGTCCGGCAGTACATCAGGAATCGTCGCCTGAAATAACGGCGTAAATCCGGCGGAACTGCTTTGCAGAACAAAAATAACCACATAGATGTGCCAGACCTCGGTGAGGAACGGCAGCGAAAGCGCCGTCAGTGCGCGGATAATATCCAGCAGCACTAGCACAGGTTTGCGTGGGCGCCCCTGAAACAAGGCCGCCAATAGCGGTGACACAAACACATAGGCCAGCATTTTGATGGTCAGTGCCGTTGCCAGCACAGTGCCTGCATTGTCTCCCGCCAGCTCAAACGCCATCAGACTCAGGGCAACCGTCGCCAGGCCTGTGCCCAACAACGAAATAACCTGCGCAGCAAACAAATGGCGGTACACCCGGTGACGGAGAATGCTCAGCATGGAAACCTCAGCGATTGACGTTGACTGACAAAAAACCGATTGCTGGTCGGTTTTTACTGTGGCAGTGTATGCCTCATCCTGAACGTTGGAAAGACTATGATTCTCGGTGAGTTAGAAAAGCAGGTTCTGAACCATCTCTGGTCAGCGGGTGAAGCCGATGCCAAGCAGATCCATGCCGCCTTCAGTGCCGGGCGCAGCAGCTCCCTGAACACCATTCAGAGCACTCTGGACCGTTTGTACAAAAAGCAGCTGCTCAGCCGCAGCAAACAAGGACATGCCTTTGTCTACCGCACCCGGGTTGATCGGGAAGACCTGATCGCTCAGCTGATCCGTAATATCACCAGCGACCTTGTCAGCCATGACAGCCAGTCGCTGATGGCGGCATTTGTTTCCTTGTCTGCCGATCTGGGCGACGATGAGCTCGATCGCCTGGAGGCTATGATCCGGAATCATCGTCGCAAAGGTAAAGCACATCCATGATTACCGGAAGCTGGGGTTTCATTCTGAACCTGCTGAGCATGGCGGCATTGCTCGGACTGGCCTCAGCTGTCTTTCAGTTATTAACGGCTCCTCTGATTATCCGGGCAAAAAACCGTGTTGACCCGTTGGAGCAAAAATGGCTCATTTTAAGCTGGGCCGTTTTACCCTGGACAATGACTCTGTTGCTGTTTGTTGAGGGCGGAATCGCCTTACCAGACGACCACAACACAGTGCATGGCGCTCTGGGACTTATTCACTGGCACCATGCCGATGAGTTTGTGATCAGCGCCTGGCACAGCTGGTTTCTGAGTGCGGTCGGTTTATGGCTGACGTTGCGTATGGGGCAATTTGCGTATCAGCAATGGCGTGTAAGGCAGCAACTGAAACTTCTGCGTGAGCAGGCACAGACCACATCGAATTCCGCTTTCCGCACTCTGCCGACCCGCGACGTTGTGGCCATGGCAGCCGGATATTTCCGCCCTGATATTTACCTGTCGCAAGGTTTGCTCAATCAAACAACGCCAGACCAGCAGGCAATCATCATTGCTCATGAGCAGGCGCATATCCGCCAGTTCGATAACCTGAGTCGCTGGTTACTGATGCTGTTTATTTGCCCACTGCCAGGCTTTGTGCGAACCCCCATTCTGAACTGCTTCACATTAGTGACCGAGCAGCTCGCCGATCGCCGGGTTACCCGCAACGCCGAAGCCGCCGACATCGCAGAAACACTGGTGAAAATCGCGCGCTTACGCCATCGCATCAACAAGCCTGGTCAGGCGGCGTTTGTCGCTGCAGAACAGCTGCGCGAACGGGTCTGCGAGCTGCTGACCCCATCTCGTCCGTCCGCTCTGAAGCTGGGCCTGTTACCACTGGCTATTCTGCTTACAGCCACGGCGGTGCTTTCTGCCACTGATGCTCTACACCACTTTTTTGATATTTTCCTCGTCCATTAACGGAGCTGAAATGAAGCTTGTTAACCACGTTATTTCTGCGCCAAAAAAACCGATCATCAATCGGTTTTTAATATGCTTGACCCTGTTCATACCCTGCTACGAAAGCGCTTACGCCGAAAATACAGTGAGGCTGTCTGACGCCGTCGAGCGGGCGTTAAAGGGGCATCCACAGATTGCCATCTGGTCTTATCGCCAGCAGGGCATACAGGCCGAAATAGAAGCGGCAGGCAGCCGGCAACCTGCTCAGCTGGAGCTGAGCGTCGAAGATGCATTCGGTACTGACCAGTACGAAGGTACCGATGCCATGCAGACGACCTTGAGTGCCCGCTGGCTGTTAGAAGGTGATCAGATCAGCGCCAGAACAGAACAAGCAGCGGCTCAGCAGCGCTTGCTGACAGCAAAACAGCGAGTGCAGCTAGCCGATGTAACCGCACACACATCAACACTCTTTATTTCGTTACTCGCCGATCAGGAGCGGCTGCAACTGGCACAGGAAGCGTTAGCCGACGAAAAAGAAATTCTGGCGATCATTCAGCGCCGTGTGAATGCCGGTCGCGCCCCCAATACCGACCTGATACTGGCACGTACCCGTTTAACAGAGCAGGAGTTGGCAGTGGAAGAATTCGGGCACCGGCTGCAGTCGGCGTCACTGCGATTGTCTGCGCAGTGGGGAGCGGCAGAAACCCAGCTTTATGCCGCGGGAAACCTGCTGCCATTTCTGCCGTTGGCAAAAGCTGAAGCTGCCATGAACAAATTGCAGGAAACCCCGTCACTGAGCCAGATAAAAGCGGAAGCAGAACTGTTCAGTGCGGAAGGAAAACTTGCGAGTGAAGAAGCGGTAACCCCGTGGTCGGTTGGCGCAGGCGTGCGCCGTTTCGAAAATACGGATGACTATGCCCTGGTCGCCCAGTTCAGCATTCCGCTGGGCGCGAATCAGCGCCACGCCGCTCTTCAGCGCTCGGTCAATGTCCGTGAACAACAGAAGACACTTTCAGCACAGGCGCATTTGCAACAACTGACCATCCAAACCCGCACACTGCTGATGGAACTGGAACACAGCCAGCACGTTATCAATACCCTGACAGAAACCATTCTGCCGACTCTCAATAACGGTCGTCAGCAGGCGCTTAAAGCCTATGAAAACGGGCAGCTGGATTATGTGCAGTGGGATAACACCCGCCAGCAATGGCTGAATGCCCGCAAGCGTTTACTCGACGAAGCGGAAGCACTGCATCAGCAGTGGATTGAATTACAACGCCTGACCGGCCAGACCATTTATTTCTGAGGCTCAGTTATGACACCCCGTAAAATATTTTCGCACCTGTTACTGGCTTTGCCGTTATTCGCAGGCAGCGCTCTGCCAACACAAATGGTTTATGCCCAGTCGGCGGAAACAGCCGAAGCAGAACCAGAAAAAGGACCTCACCGCGGACGCATGCTGCGCGATGGTGATTTTGCTCTGGAGCTGGCCATTTTCGAAACCGGTGTACCGCCGGAGTTCCGGGTCTGGAGCACATTATCCGGTCAGCCGATTGCACCACAGGATCTGCAACTGAGTGTACGCCTTATTCGCCTTGGCAACGTCGTCGATAATATCGGCTTCCGTGCTGAAGGGGACTATCTGCGTGGCGATATGGAAATTTACGAGCCCCATTCTTTTATTGTCGATATTCAGGTTCAGCATGCTGGCCAGCAATACCAGTGGCGTTACGACAATTTTGAGGGACGTACGCAAATTGCCGCTCCGGTTGCCGACGCCATGGGAATCACCACTGAAGTCGCAGGGCCAGCCACTCTGCATATTCAGACCCCCGTATGGGGCAATCTGACATCAGTACCAGGCACTGAGCGCAACGTCAGCGCGCGTTTTGATGGAGAAATCCGCAAGGTACACGTACGCGAAGGACAGGTGATTGAGGCAGGCAGCGAATTGCTTACCATCGACAGCAACGAGAGTCTGAAAAGCTACAGCGTACGCGCACCAGCCTCAGGCATTGTCAGCCGGATTTATGCCGCTGCCGGAGAACAAAGTGCAGGACGTACTCTGCTGACACTGCAAGACAACCGTACATTGCAGGCTGAACTTGCCGTGTACCCGAAAGACTGGAGTCGTGTAAAAGCCGGTGCCCCCGTCACCATCACGGTACCCGGCACAGAATTACAGGCTCAGGCTGTGCTTAAGCATGCTTACCCCTCCGTTCAGTCCGATCAGTCACGCCTCTGGCTGGCCACCATTGATAACACCGAGGGGTTGCTGACGGCTGGTATGAAAATCAATGGCCGCATTGAAACCGATACCCGTGAAGCAGCCCTGGCCGTCAAACGCTCTGGCTTGCAAGCCTTCCGAGACTTCACCGTGGTCTACGCCAAAGTCGGGGACGAATACGAAGTGCGAATGCTGGAACTGGGTCAGGCCGCCGGCGAATGGGTTGAAGTGCTCGGTGGTCTTGAGCCGGGCACAGAATACGTGACCGAAAACAGTTACATCATCAAAGCCGACATCGAGAAGTCCGGCGCGTCACACGACCACTGATACAGGATATCGTCATGTTGGATTTACTGATTAAACTGGCCATTGCCCGGCGGAATCTGGTGATGGTCGTTGTCGCCATCGTTGCCCTTCTGGGTCTGTGGAATTTTAACCGGCTGCCGATTGATGCCGTGCCCGACATCACCAATGTGCAGGTGATGATCAATACCGAAGCGCCTGGCTTTACTCCGCTGGAAGTAGAGCAGCGCATTACCTATCCGCTGGAAACCGCGCTGGCCGGATTACCGGGGCTGGAATACACCCGTTCGGTATCGCGCTACGGCCTGTCGCAGGTGATCGCTATTTTCAGCGATGACACCGATATTTATTTCGCCCGCCAGTTGGTCGGCGAACGCATGGCATCTGCCAGCGGTCGTCTGCCTGGTGGCTTACAGCCAGAAATGGGCCCTATCGCTACTGGTCTGGGTGAAATCTTTATGTTCACCGTGGATGCCGAGCCGGGCGCGGTAAATGCCGATGGGTCTGCCATCACACCTATGGATCTGCGCAGTGTGCACGACTGGATTATCCGCCCGCAGCTGATGCAGGTGCCGGGCGTGGTGGAAGTAAACCCCATCGGTGGCTACGAGCGGGAAGTCGTGGTGCAGATGCAACCGCAACGCATGCTGGCTGCTGGTATCAGCAGTGCCGATATTGTGGCCGCTATCCGCGCTAACAATGAAAACCGTGGCGCCGGATTTGTTGAGCGTAATGGTGCGCAATGGCTGATGCGGATTCCGGGACAGGCAATGCAGGCCGACGATATAGCGGCAATTACCATTACCGCTGAAAATGGAAAAACGGTGCATATCAGCGATGTGGCCGAGGTGACCATTGGCCACGGCTTGCGCACTGGTGCCGCGACCCAGAATGGCCGGGAAGTGGTGATGAGCACCGTGTTTATGCTGGTTGGTGAAAACAGCCGCACAGTGGCAAGTAATGTCGGTAAAAAACTGGCCGAGATTAATGCATCTCTGCCTGAGGGCATTATTGCAACCGCCGCCTACGATCGTACCGGCCTGGTAGAAAAAACCTTAAGTACCGTCACCACGAATCTGGTGGAAGGTGCTTTGCTGGTGATTGTTATTTTGTTCCTGATGCTGGGCAATATCCGCGCGGCCATTCTCACCGCGCTGGTTATTCCTCTGGCAATGCTGATGACCTTTACCGGTATGGTACAGACCCGTGTCAGCGCCAACCTGATGAGTCTGGGCGCGCTCGATTTTGGCCTGCTGGTCGATGGTGCCATCATCATTGTCGAAAACTGCCTGCGTCGTCTGAGCCAGCAGACAGGTCCGCTTGCATTAAAAGAACGTCTGCAACTGGTGTTTGAAGCCACTCGGGAAGTCATCCGCCCGGCATTATTTGGTGTATTTATTATCACCGCCGTGTACGCACCGATTTTCGCCCTCGAAGGGGTCGAAGGCAAAATGTTCCACCCGATGGCCATCACCGTTGTGATTGCTCTGCTGAGTGCGATTCTGCTGTCAGTCACTTTTGTTCCAGCAGCAGTGGCCTTGATGTTCAAGGGTCCGGTGACTGAAAAACACAACCCTCTGGTGTCGGCACTTACGCGCATGTATCAGCCATTATTGGCGCTGGCCCTGCAAGCTAGGGCGCCCATCATTGGGCTGGCGGCAGTACTGGTTTTACTGAGCATCTGGCAGGCTACCCGCTTAGGCAGCGAATTTGCTCCGAATCTGGACGAAGGTGATATTGCCATGCATGCGCTGCGCATCCCTGGTACATCACTCAGTCAGGCCATTGCCCTGCAGGAAACACTGGAAGAGCGCATCAAAGCCTTGCCGGAAGTTGAGCGGGTATTTGCCAAAATCGGTACCGCTGACGTCGCCACCGATGCCGTGCCCCCGAGTGTGGCCGATAACTTTATTATTCTGAAACCACGTGACCAGTGGCCAGATCCGGATAAACCCAAGCAGCAGGTGGTCGCCGAACTGGAAGCCTTAGTCAGTGAAATTCCTGGCAACCGTTATGAATTTTTACAGCCCATTCAGATGCGCTTTAACGAATTACTCGCTGGTGTACGGGCCGAAGTTGCCATCAAGATTTTCGGTGACGATCTCGATGTGTTAGCTGGCCTTGGCGCATCGCTTGAGAAAATTGTTGCTGGTGTCGATGGAGCGGTGGACATTCAGACTGAGCAGGTGACCGGCTTGCCACTGCTGGAATTTATTCCGGATGCTGACGCATTACGCCGTCACGGTATCAGCCGCCAACAGCTGCAGGATCAGCTGGCCACCGCCCTGGGCGGAGAGGTCGCGGGTACATTGTTTGAAGGTGATCGCAGAGCAGATATTACTGTGCGCCTGCCCGAAACCGTACGCGCTGATATCGACGGCCTGAACTATTTACCGGTGACCGTTGCAAACGGGCAGGTTGTTCCACTGCAGGAGCTGGTCACACTCAGTGAAAACATCGGTGTTAATCAGGTAAACCGCGAAAATGGTAAACGCCGCCTGGTGGTCACCGCCAACGTTCGCGGTCGAGACCTTGGCAGTTTTGTGGATGACGTGCGTAATGCCGTTGGTAATGAACTGGATATTCCCTCGGGCTACTGGGTGGAATATGGCGGTACCTATCAGAAGCTGCAGTCAGCCTCGCAAAGATTGATGATTGTTGTGCCACTGACACTCGTGCTGATTGTAGGTTTGCTGGTGCTGGCACTGAATTCTGTGCGCGATGCACTGGTCATTTTTACCGGTGTTCCACTGGCCTTAACCGGCGGCGTACTGGCTCTGACCGTGCGTGATATTCCCTTTTCGATTTCTGCCGCCGTTGGGTTTATTGCCCTGTCGGGGATCGCCATTCTGAACGCATTAGTGATGGTGTCGTTTATCCGGGAATTGCAGCGCTCTGGCCGAAGCATTGAGCAGGCTATTGTTGAAGGTGCACTGACACGTCTGCGTCCGGTGATTACCACCGCGCTGGTAGCGTCACTGGGTTTTGTCCCGATGGCACTGAACTCAGGTATCGGCTCAGAAGTACAACGACCACTGGCAACCGTGGTGATTGGTGGTGTTATTTCTTCTACGATTCTGACCTTATTTGTGATTCCGGCACTGTACCGTCTGGTGCATCGTAGTGAAAAATGAGGGAATGCATGAAATTTTCCGTAACACGCCTTGTACTTTTACTCGTCATGTTAACCACAGCGTCCTTCGCCGCGGCTCATGGCGTTGATGACAATACCCGGACGTTTCTGCAACAGAATACCGGCGTGCAGTTCGTCCCTTTCCTGTATATCGGCGCCAAGCACATGATCACAGGATACGATCACCTGCTGTTCCTGCTGGGGGTAATCTTCTTTCTGTTCCGCAGCCGGGAAGTGCTTCTCTACGTCAGTCTGTTTACTCTGGGGCACAGCATTACTCTGATGTCGGGCGTTCTGGCCAATATTCAGCTCAACGCTTACCTGATTGATGCCATCATCGGCCTTTCAGTGGTGTACAAAGGTTTCGATAACCTTGGTGGTTTTAAGCGGGTATTGGGGTTTCAGCCAGACACACGCTACGCCGTGCTGATTTTTGGCTTGTTTCATGGTTTTGGTCTGGCGACCAAATTACAGGAGTTTCACATTCCCGCAGACGGCCTGCTGACCAATCTGATTGCCTTTAATATCGGCGTCGAGATCGGACAGTTTGCTGCACTGGGCATCATCCTGATACTGATCTCGGCATGGCGCCATTCAGCAACCTTCAGCCGTTTCGCCGTACTGACCAATACGCTGCTGATGGCATCGGGCATCATGCTCACCGGCTACCAGTTGACTGGCTATTTTAATTCCTGAGGAGAAGGAAATGACTAACGCACAGATTCCGGCCAAACAGCTCTGGCTGGCCACACTGGCCGCATTTGCGACTGGGCTGCTTACGCTGGTTATCGTCATTATGCCAGCGGAATACAATATAGACCCAACCGGCATCGGTACTCAGCTGGGCTTAACCGCGCTGTCACCGGAGAAACTGAATGAAGCACCGTCAGCCCAGAGTAACTCAGCGAATATGGATGGTTTGACCACCCTGATTATCCCGGCTGGCAGCGGTAAAGAGTTCAAACTGGAAGTGACAGAAGGCGGTCAGGTTGATTTTGAATGGATCACCGATGGTGCCAGTATTTATGTTGATACTCACGGCGAACCCTTTAACGATCCCAGTGGCTACTTTAAAAGTTATGTCATTGCCACAACCGGTGAAATGAAAGGCAGTTTTACGGCGCCGTTTGCGGGAACCCATGGCTGGTATTTCCGCAACGATAGTCAGCAGGACATCACCATTCAGCTATTTTTTGAAGGCCAGTACGAAAATCCTCATGCGATGTAAATCGCTAACAAGTAACAGGAGTCACTCTATGAAAGCATTATTACTATCCGCCCTTCTGACGTTGTCTGCATTCAGCGGAACTGCGCAAGCCCACGGCGACCACGGCATGCTTGATGAGCGAGGCGCCATGGGTCTGGCAGCCCGCGTAGTGCAGAAAATGACAATACGCGATTATGGATTTACAGCAGGACAACTGGATAGCAGTTGGCAGAGTATCAGCAAAGACCAAGTCGTTCTGAAAGAAAGCGGACCTGGATTCTACGTTGTCGAAATCACTAAAGTCGGCTCTGAAGAAAAGGTATACGTCAAGGTGCTGGAAAACGGCGACATTTCTGACGTATCCAAGGTATATCCGTTCTGAGAGTGCGCCTATATCTGAACGCCGTTCCCACACAGAGCTTCGTGGGAACGGTGCCGCGCCAGCCACTCCGGATACCGAATTCTAAAAAATCACAGAATTCTAGCAATTGAACTGTCCCTGCTTCTCAACCAGAAAATCCGGGGTTGGCAGGCAACTGCGCGCGGGAAGGTACGTGAAGACAAGATCTAGGTCGAGACCGAACACAAATCAGTATTTGAAAAAAACGGACATGAGTCTGGGAGAGAGTGCCCGCTCCATTGTTGTCACAAACCTGACACGACAGTTCCTGAAGCGCCACTACGATACCGTTATAAAGGTCAATAAGTAGACCCTTCAAGGGAGAAGTGACCCCGCCGGACAGTTGAGACGAGCGGCAATTTTATACAGTTTCTCAATCGTGATATTCACTTCTCCCCTCTCAATTCGTCCCATGTAACTTCTGTCCAGCCCACATTCCAGCGCCAGAGCATCCTGAGAAATGCCATTCTCCTTTCTTTTCGCTCTGATGTTCGCCCCAAGGGCTTTTGCCAAATCATTCATTACCGCTCTCCTAAAGAGCAGTAATGTTTAATTTTGCGGCTTATATAACCACGGATTATAATCCGTATTTTTTAGGGCGTAAGAGAGTGAAATATTCCTCTGTGACCATCGATGAAGTTCTTTACCACATTCTCATGGAAGAGGAAGTTGGCTGTTTCACCATCATGGAGCTGCGTGATCGATATCTGAAGCGCGTTAATCCAAATGGAGTTTCGCTGCCCGATCTTAGAATGTATCTCTATGATCAGATTCGAAAAATGATCAATTGTGGATGGGTAGAACATCACTCCGAAAGAAAAGCTCGTGGCCAACGCTTCGTCGTCTTGCAACAGCCCGCTGGGATATCACCAAAACCGACTCAGCCCGGTAAAGGGATGCAAGTACGTGAAACTCTCGCAAAGCCGCAGCAACAAGCGATAGATATGCATCCAGACATCAGCAAATACGAAAAGCCAGTGGAGAAAAAGAGCGCCACTGAAGTACTGCAACAAATGCTCAAAGAGACCAGGCTGGACTTGCTCACGTCCTACGGTGAAACAGAGCGATACGCCCAAATGATTCAAGACCTACCAGAACTGAAAACCACCTTAGAGTCAGACTTAGTGGCGTCCCGAGACAACAGCTCTCGTCTACTCGGGCACATCAACGCTCTTGAATCAGCCTTGCAGAAAATTGGGACCATGGGATGACACTTCGGCGCTGGCAGTCAGAGTGCATTGGTCAGGCACTTAGGCATTACCGCAATCAGCAACATTTTTTCTGTCAGGCAACGCCCGCCGCGGGGAAGACACGCATGGCAGCAGAACTGGCCAAGCTTCTGTTTGCTGAAGGAAAAATTGATGCTGTTATCTGTTTTGCTCCCGCCTGTCAGATCGTTGATGGATTTCGCCGTACCTTTACGAAGGTACTAGGCAGAGCATTTGACGGCCGCATGAATGCAGCAGGGACGGCAATCACCTATCAATCCATCGAACATCAGGAGGAATCATTCTGGCGGCTGTTTGAGGAGCTGAGAGTATTCACGGTGTTCGATGAAATACACCACTGCTCAGGAGGTGATGAAGTCCAGAGCCCAAATATATGGGGTCAAAGAATCATTCAACGGATACAGGATTCGGCCACTTACACCTTGGCGATGTCCGGCACTCCTTGGCGTTCAGACGAACGGTCTATCGCCTTGGCTCGCTATTCAACTCCCGAGGGACGACTGGTCGTCGATTATCAGTATTCCTTGAAAGATGCCATCCAGGAGGGAGTCTGCAGGGCGCCGCGCGTTACGTTAGTGGATAACTCTGAGATCACATTGAAAAGAATCGATAACATCGTCGATAACTACGATGGATTCAGCTCTCTACTGAACAGCTCTAAAGCGACATTTGAAAGTCTGGTTACTCATGTTGGAATCAACCGGCAGTTACTTTTATTGGCACAGAAGCGTTTGAACGAAATACGGATATCGATGCCGGATGCTGCGGCCCTAGTCGTAGCATCGAATATTGACCACGCCTATAAAGTCTCAGAGCTGCTTCAGCAAATGGATGAACAGGTTGTCGTGGTTACCACTCATCGAAATGATGCCAATCAGGTGATTGATGACTTTAGATCAGGCCTGTCTCGCTGGATTGTCGCAGTGGGAATGGTGTCAGAAGGTACAGATATTCCTCGATTACAGGTCTGTTGTTATCTGAGTCGTATTCGAACAGAAATGTACTTCCGTCAGGTGCTGGGCAGAGTGCTGCGCCAGCGCAGCAAAACGGATAATCAGGCCTGGATGTATATGCTGGCCGAACCTGAACTGTCAGCCAGTGCCGAGCGACTGATGGATGACTTGCCGGAGCACTTGGCGGTGTGTGAGCACCTGGTTCGTGTAGAGGTGGTCGACGAAGCCTGGAGAGCAGAAGATGGATTCCATACCTCTCAATCGCCGGGTTTTGATTTTACCAGCCTGAAACCATCAGCGAGAACTAAGGAGCCAGGAGGTGCGGCTTCCCCTGCCGAGCAGCTTGGGCAGATGATCTTATTAGGCGCCTTTCGCGAGAAGTTACTAGCTTTTTTCTGAAGCGCTTGGTCTCTGAGGTTGTTTAGCATCCGAGCACGTGAAATTGCTGATGGACTCTCCTTCGGCCTGGCCAATCCAATAGCAAGTCACATGAGGGACATTTAACATTCACCGACACCAAACCTTAGTCCCAAGGAATCCATGTTCGACCGTCCAAGATCCAGTGTTCAATATATGCTACTTTCAGCGCTCGGTTTTGCGCTAATGGCCGCGTGCGTTAAAGGGGCCGCAAATAGCGGCATTCCCGTGCTAGAGATTGTTGCCGCCCGAGCGATCGTTTCCATACTCCTAAGCTACCTAGACATAAAACGTAAACGACTGTCTGTATGGGGTAACAATAAACCGTTGCTTGTTGCACGCGGTTCCATCGGGGCCCTGGCGCTCATATGCGTGTTTTACGCAGTCTCCACTTTACCGCTAGCTCAAGCTACTGTGCTGCAGTACACATATCCTGCGTTTACGGCGCTAATCGCCTTGTGGTTTCTAAGAGAGAGCGTCCAATTCTCAACCATGATTTGCATTGGTATGAGTATCGCGGGCGTCATCGTGATGATGCAGCCCAACTTTCATGAAGGAGTGCTCGCCAGTACATCCATGCTCAGCATAACTGCAGCCTTGGTTGGCGCTTTAGGTAGCGCAGTAGCCTATGTCATGGTGCGCCATCTGAGTCAAACGGAAGACTCCAGCGTCATCATCTTTTACTTCCCTTTAGTTGCCTTTCCAATTGCCTCCGCAGCCCTCCTGTCAGCCGACATATTTGTCTCGCCCAATATCGAACAGCTAGGGCTGCTATTGTTGGTTGGTATTTTTACTCAAGTTGGCCAAATAGGGCTTACGAAAGCAATGGCCATGGCGAAGGCTGGAAAAGTTGCAGCTTATGCTTACGTTCAGGTTATTTTTTCTGTGATACTAGGGTGGCTATTCTTCACTGAGATTCCCAGTTTTTGGGCTGCAGTTGGAGGCTTGATCATTATGTCAGGGGCTCTGATCAATACCTTCTACAAGCGTTAGAGATCTTAAGAAATTTGACAAATGCTCTCCCTGGAACGGCTTTTTTGTCAACATTCTGAAGTTCTATCAGTGTCAAAGAAGCACGTTAGACAAATGCCCTAGAAAGCCGTGTTTATGGCATTTATAGCTAATTTGTCAAAAAAACAAACCTGAGTGTGCGTGCATGGGAACAACGGCGTTAACCGCACAAGCCTATGGTCGAGATACGAGAACTCAAGCAGTAAACGGGATTTTCAGTGTGCTCAAAAATGCACTCTGGCTCGCATTCCCTCTGGCGCTATTAATCACCGTTATTGCTCAATTCATGATTCCTTGGTTATTGCCGCTATTTGGCGATGCACAACAATCGTACAACTCACCACTGCAAACACACGCCCAACAATACATTGAAATCCGCTTACTTAGCGTACCCGCGGTATTACTGCAGTACACCTTAGTTGGCTGGTTTATTGGCCTCGGGAAAACTCGTATTCCACTACTTATGCTAACCAGTGCCAACGTAGTGAATGCGCTACTCGACTACTTCTTTGTTTATCACCTCAATATGACCAGCGATGGCGTCGCATGGGGTAGCGTGATTGGTGATTACAGCGCCAGTATCATTGGCGCAATCTGTGTTTGGCATTACTATCAGAATAGTAATAAGAATAATTCCCTGTCGCTCAGCTCCCCTGTCTTCTGGCTAAAACGTCCTCACTGGCGAGTGATTGCTCCCTTTATACACATTAATCATCAACTATTTATCCGTACTCTTTGCTTACTCAGTGTGTTCGCTTTTTTTACCGCCCAAGGAGCCCGACAAGGAGAAGAAATTCTCGCCGTGAATGCGGTGTTTATCACCTTGTTACTCCTCATTTCCAATGCTCTCGATGGCTTTGCCCATGCTACAGAAAGCTTAGTTGGACAAGCCCTAGGCCGTGCTCGCGCAGACTTAGTAAAACGCATTTTATGGTTGTCCGGCACGAATATGATGACGATGGCTGCTTTGCTGTCGATTGGCTTTTTCAGTTTTGGCCCAACGCTATTAACCGCTCTCACCAACAACCCCGACCTAGTTCCGCGTTTAGAGGCGTATCAAGATTTCTTATTTCTATTGCCCTTGGTCGGTGTTGCCAGTTATTGGCTCGATGGTATTTTTATTGGCGCCGCACAAACAGCATTGATGCGTAACGCCATGCTAGCCGCAGCATTGCTGGTGTTCTTACCTTTATGGTGGCTTCTATTACCCTTATCTAATTACGGGTTATGGCTCGCTTTTTACGGCTTTTTAGCCGCTCGCGCTCTGTTTATGCTGCACGGTTTTTTGACACTCTGGCGGCACCCGAAAAAATTTATGTAAATCACCTAGCGTAGGCGTCAATCTTTACTATACTTTTTTCCAAGAGGCAGAAACTGACTTGTAAACATTTGATTTTATTAGATTTTTACACCGTCAGTTGTCAGTCACTAGAATTCAATGTCGTAATGATTAGCCACCGAAGAGGGTCGAATTGTGACCATGGAACGTATCGAAGTACTGATTCACAACGCCATAGCCGAAGAAAAAACCAGCCATCATTTACAACAAGTATTAGGTCAACGATTGGATCAGGTAGCGCGTGTTGTACAGCTACCGGAAAATGATGCGGCACAGCGTTTATGTGAATTTGTCGTGCGCTATATCAGTAACGTACCGGCCATGCTGACCGACCTACGTGATGCCGCTCAGCTAACGGGATTGAGCCATGCCGTTGAACCTGTGATTCGTATTGCCGCAGAGTTTTTCACAACACCACCGCAAGCAATCAATAGTGAAGTCGGTTTAGCTGCGCTAATGGATGAAGCCTACTTAGCTCATCGCTTATTAGAAGAAGTAAACGAAGCCTGTATTCATCGCATTGGCCAGCCTTTAATTCCTTTAGATATGGCGCTATCCAACGTGATTATTCATACCTTGATTGGCGAGCCATTTGCTAACGACTTAGATGAGCTCGTAGAAGCGGCTGTCGAGCGACTGTTAGAACAACCACAAGCCTATGAAAATCCAACCTTCGATTCCTTTATGAAACGCTTAGGCAGCAGTAATTTATTTCAAATTGGCCAGCGCTGGTCTTGCTTATCAAGCCAAATGGGATTTGCCAGCCCACTGCTGTAATTCGTTTTACTTTGAGCCTTCATGCAGTAGTCATATTGAAGGCTCAAAACCCTAATATTACTCTCTAAACCGCAGGTAAATGCGCTATCAGGAAATCCTGCAAAGCTCGAATACGTGTGCTTTGACGTAAGTCCTTATGATATACGAACCACATATCAGCCGAGCCTGTGCGCAAACCAAAATCAACTACCTGCAATCCATCTTCTGAGCCTAGTGGCTTACGCACCATGCTTAATGGGCCTATCCCCATACCTTCGCGAATAGCTGACTCTATATCGTTAAAACTATTACTCTGATATGCCACTTGTTGAAAATCCAACCGCTCAAATACCTGATCAATACCCGCGAGACGCATTTTCTCGCCGCTAGGCATGACCCACAAATGACGATTTACGTCTGCCAATGATCGAGGTACACCATAGTTATCGATATAGCTTTGGGCTGCATAATATTGCAACTTTACGGATATTAAACGCTTGGCAATAATGTCTGGCTCACGCGGTTCTTGACCAATACGAATGGCAACATGAATATCTCCACTGGCAAGAGACAAGACATCATCAGTGGCAACAATTTGCACACGAATTTGCGGATATTGCTGCCGAAAACCATGAAGCAGCGGCGCAAAGAAAGCGGAAAAATCCGATACGGTCGAAATACGTAACGTCCCTGAGGGCGAACTTTCAATCGACGACAGCGTATTAAACAGCAACTGCATATCCGCGACGATCGGGCGCATTTTCTCTAGCATCAAATGTCCTGCATCCGTTAACTGATAACCGCGCTGATGGCGAATAAAGAGGCGCAAATTGAGTTGCTGTTCTAAGCGATTAACCGCTCGTAACACCGTTGTATGATTAATACCCAACTGCTTACCCGCTCGGCTCAAACTACCTGATTCTGCAACTTGGTAGGCCACTCTCAAGTCATCCCAGCGATACCCTGAATCCATACTTATCTCCGCATCCAACCAGTTCAGAAGACACATTGTGCATATTTGCACAATAGTTGTCTGTTTTTGTACCTATTTATCACAGGCAGAAAGGTCTAATGTGAGGACTTATAAGCAACTGACCAGCCGCGGAGGCGATTTCGAATGTCAGGCAATTTAAAGAACACCCCGCTTGGTTATGGCTGGATAGCCATCCTACTCCATTGGACTATGGCTCTAGCCATCTTTGCTATGTTTGGATTAGGCCTCTACATGGTTGAACTAACCTATTACGACGCTTGGTACAAAGGCTCCCTCGACCTACATAAGAGTGCCGGTATATTAATCGCATTGCTGTGGCTTACTCGTGTGTGCTGGCGTTTACTGAACCCAACACCAAAACCTTTGTCGGAAAAACCGTTAGAAAATAAAGCGGCCCACATTGCGCACTTAGGTTTATATACCTTGATGGTAGCCTTGTTCATCAGCGGCTATTTAATCTCCACGGCGGATGGCCTAGCCATCAGCGTGTTTGGCTTGTTCGATGTTCCCGCAACACTCACGGGCAATGAGCAAGCGGATTTAGCGGGTGAGATTCACGAATGGCTGGCTTGGTCGCTCATTGCCTTAGCGACGCTGCATGGCTTAGCTGCTTTAAAACATCACTTTATCGACAAAGATAAAACATTGGTGCGCATGGTTAGACCCGAATCAGGCTCAAATTAATTAAAAAACTAACGAAAAGCATTTAACTGCAAGAGGATAAAACATGAAAAAACTACTATTAACGTTGGCATTCAGCGCGGCGACATTAGCGGCTCCATTAACCCAAGCAGCCACTTATACTGTCGATCACCAAGGCGCACATGCTTCGGTCAATTTTAAGATCAAACATCTTGGATACAGCTGGTTGGTCGGCCGTTTCAACACCTTCGAAGGCACGTTTGAATATGATGCAGCTGCGCCAGAAAAATCTGCTATTAATGTGACCATTGATACTACCAGCATTGATTCAAACCATGCCGAGCGCGACAAGCATCTTCGCGGCAGTGATTTTTTAGATACCGGTAAATTCCCACAAGCCTCATTTAAAAGCACTGGCTTTAAAACAACCGGCGAAGGCACTGGTATCATTACCGGCGACTTCACCCTGCATGGCGTCACCAAAAGCATTAGCTTTCCGGTCACTCGCATCGGCGAAGGTAGTGATCCATGGGGCGGATATCGTGCCGGCTTTGAAGGCTCAACCACGCTGACTCTAAAAGACTATGGTATCGACTATAATTTAGGCCCAGCATCAACTCAGGTTGAAATTGATCTGTATATCGAAGGTGTTCGTCAGTAAGACAGCATTGTAGGCACAAAAAAGCCGGCTTAGTGCCGGCTTTTTTGTGCCCTTATAATTGCGTCACAAGGTTGTCAGCGTCGCGGTGTACAGAACCTGCCCCGGCAGGCCGGTGACAGAACCACCCGGTTGCTCCAAGCTAATTGCTAACGCGGCAATCTGTAGATTATCGAAAGCATCGTGACGCGGCACATCGAGCACCCCAGATTCAGGAACAACACCCAATGAGATAGGCGCACGTCCGTCTGCCGCCACTATCCATAACTCATAGTCATGATCGGCACTTTGCTCAACCGCTGCAGTCGCTTGCACATGCAGCACATCATCACTTAATTCCAGCAACCATAACGGCTGCTGTTGAGCATTTTGGATAATCGCAATCTGCTGTGCTAAAGGTACGGCACCCTGCTTGCCAGGCATCACCAAAAGCACCGCGAGCACTAGCATAGCAGCCGTTGATAACGCCGCTAACCAACCCCAGTTGGTATTTGCTGCGGCTTCTTCTGCCGCATGCTCAATAGCATCTTCCGTATCATTTGCTGCTTCAGGCAAATGCCCAAGGCGTAATTGTATTTTACGCAGCAATTGTGGTGACGGAACGGCATCTAATAACCTCTCGGTCATTGGTGCTAAGGTGCGCTCCCAGTAATAAACGCGTTCACGAATTTCAGCGTGCTCTCGCATCAAGCGTTGAAAGCGTGATCTCGCAGCGCCATGTAACGTACCCAGCACATACTCTGCCGCTAGCGCATCCTTCCGTTCTTCAGTCAGGTAGTTCATGATTCCAGACACCTCTTTAGGCGCTGCAAACCTCGACGAATCCAGCTTTTAACCGAACCCAGCGGCGATCCCAGCTGCTCAGTAATCTCACTATGCGTTAGTCCGCGGAAATAGGCCAAGTGAATGGCGTGCTGCTCTCCCTCGTCCAACGTCTGCATACAGGCACCCAACTGCGGTGCATCTTCCTTTAACACTAAATCATCCAATAAATTGGTTTGCTCAGTCTCTGGTAACGACTCGTCACCCTCAAATTCATCCTGCTTATCTTCCCGTAACTTGCGGCTACGCAGCATGTCTAAGCAGCGATATCTGACGATACTGCTCATCCAAGTAAGTACCGAGCCACGCTCTTGGTGATATTCACCAGCGTTGTACCAAATGCGCACATAAGCTTCTTGTACGGCCTCTTCTGCCCTATCAGGCTGACGCAGTAAGTTAAGTGCTACCGCGTACAAACGCCTGTTAGTACGCTCATATAATTTGGCAAAAGCGTCTTCTCGCCCTTGCGCCGTCTCAGTTAAGAGTCGCAATTCAATTTCTAAATCCATGGATGGTGCTCTACCTTTGGTAGGTTTCCGTTACGGGAATACGCGTTTTTTCTACCGGTAATAGATATACGATAGACTGCACTTTTCGGATGCACAAAATATAAGACTAGTTCCACGCAGTGATTCAGATCAAGGTGATAGTTAAGCCCTCAGCTATGCTGAGAGAAGCAATAAAAAGGAGAGAGTATGAATACTGAAGCAATCCGCGACCGTTTAGTGGCACGCCAAAAAGTGTTGCTTGAACGTGCGAATAAGGTCGAGCGCGATGCTAGCCACCGAGATGCCCCCTTGTCCGCAGATTTTGCTGAGCAAGCTACCGAGCGTGAAAATGACGATGTGTTGTTGGCGCTAGGTGATGAGTGGCACCACGAACTACAAGATATTGATCATGCACTCGATAAACTAGAAAACGGTACCTACGGTGAATGCGATACCTGTGGAGAAAGCATCAACCCTGCGCGACTAGAAGCGATTCCAACCGCGCATCAATGCATGATGTGTGCAGATTAGGCGATATTCACGACCACTTCACTCGAGGTCGAATTAGCAATAAAACAATGTTCATGCGCCTTATCGTGCATAGCACGGATAGCCTCAGTGTCCGGAATTTTATCGCCGCTAAACGTAGCTTTGGGATTTAGCGTAATACGACTAACCCAAAATTTACCGTCATCGCGTTGGCTTAATTCAGCCTCTGCAGTGTCGCTATAGCTCTCTACCTTTAAACGTTTTTTAGCAGCCAAAGCTAGAAATGTTTGCATATGACAACTGGCCATCGCCGCCGCCAACATTTGCTCTGGATCGGCACCGTATTCGTTACCTGCGCCACCAGCAGCAATGCTGACATCGGATTGAAATTGAATACTGTGGCGACGTTCAAAGCCTTCGTGCGAGAACTCGCCCTGCGCTTGCCATTCGATTTTAATTACGTGATCAGCCATCAGATTATTCCTGTAAGGTTTTTCGCAAAGTAAAGGCTCCACGAAGATCGCCGACATTGAAGCCAACGGCCTGATCGGCAGGATACAGTTCGTGTATTTTGCTAGCCACTGAGGCTGCCACATTAGAGCCGTGACAAGTGACACACATTTCCGCAGTAGGGATAGCTTTCATATAACGAAATTCGCCGTCAATAACCGTACTGGCTTCAACCATCATAGGGTTTTCACCCGCCTGAATTCGATCATTGAATTCGTTTAGCGTCTGCTTTTCCCAGGCATCGGGAGCATTATCACTATTGCGTATTTTTAATGAGGTACGGCCAACACGCCAATCACCTTGACTTAAACTTCCGGCAATGTCTGGCGCATTCAAATTACATACGGTAATTGCCGCTTCAGGACCATCGTTTTGCAGGCTCGTTTTCAAAACGGCCATTAACGACTGCCCTAGCATTTTACTTTGAGAACGAGCCTCTAATGTTAACGATTCAATATCTCCGGCATGCAGGGATACACCGAAAAAACATAAGTACATAATCACTAACTTGCGCACATGGAACCTCATAGACAAATGCTACTGATAAACACTAGGGTCAACTTCAATTTTATGAACAGTACCTGTCCATCCATCAAAACCGCCAACCAGCATACGTACGTTATCGAATCCCATCTGTTTGAGCGTATGTGCCGCCAAAGCGCTACGACCGCCATTTTTGCAGTACAACAAAATTGTCGCTGAAGTATCAGTTAAAGCGGGATGGTCACCGACGCGAAATTCTAATACGCCACGCGGAACATTAACTGCTGTCGGTAAATGTCCAACATCATATTCCGCCGGTTCACGCACATCTAAAACAATAGCACCAGATGCTAATAAGGCTTCAGCATCATTCGCGGTAATCGGTGAAATCGATGCTTGAGCGGCGGCTAAAAAATCTTCTTTTTTCATCGTCATTACGCAATCTCACTTATCATATATTCAGTTTAAGTAGCCAGAAAACCAGCTGTAGGCTGTCCACATCATAATCGGCCAAGCAATCACAGGGCCTAATGTAAAACGCCATATACGCATTTCAGGAATATAACCAATGCCATGCACAAAACCGGCACTAATGCCCCACATAGCCAAAGATAGCGGACCATGTTTTAAACTCATGGTATCGACAGCCACTAAATGAGGCATAACCAGCAATGCACCAGACAATCCAAGCGCGGTCACTAATGACAGCGCTCTCGCCCAAACGTTATAAAGAGGACCATAAGCGCGGTAATTAATCGGCGTTTTGTGATCGCCATCCGCGCTTACCGCCGCCTCTACTTTTTCACTCTGGGACATCAGCATCACGATCTAAGTTTTCACTCACTTCTAACCACAGCGCATTAATAATGCCGAATGAACAAGCCAACAATACGCCTAAAATCCAAGCGAAATACCACATAAATAATTCCTTAAATTAACAACACCCAAATACTAGTAAGTACTGTATTTATTGCTTTCAATAAAATCGGTAGTTAAACGACCACGCATTTTGTAGTAACCCCATGCGGTGTAACTCAAAATAATAGGGACGAAAAACATAGCCACCCAGAACATAATATTCAGCGTTAATTCACTCGAAACAACATCCCACACGGTCAAGCTTTGAGCGGGGAATGTGCTCGACGGCATAATAAATGGGAACAAGCTAAAACCGGCAGTGCAAATAATTCCGGTTAGAGCAAAAGAGCTAGAAACAAAGGCTAGTGCCCCTCGATTGGCAATTGAAAATAAGGCCGTAAACAATAAACCAATAAACCCCATCGCGGGCGCACTCATCATCCAAGGATAACGACCATAATTTTCCAACCACCCACCCGACTGCAGCATCACTTCTTTTTGCAACGGCGTTACTGCCTTGGTCACATCGTTAATAGCGCTAATGACATAACCATCAAGATTAGCGACCCAAAAACCAGCAACGGCAAATGCTACAGCAACCACAACAGCTAAATACAAAGAGGTTTTCCGCGCACGCTCGTGCAAAGCGCCATCGGTACGCATTTGCAAATAAGTCCCGCCATGCATCGCCAACATCAATAAACTGATGACACCCGTCAACAAGGCAAATGGATTCAATAATGCCCAAAACGATCCGGTGTAGGTGGAGCGCATAAACTCATCCAAACCAAAAGGAACGCCCACCAGTAAATTACCAAATGCGACGCCAAAGACTAAAGCAGGAACGGCTCCACCAACGGTTAAGCCCCAATCCCAAGCTCCACGCCAGCGTGGATCATCAATTTTAGAGCGATATTCAAACCCTACCGGACGAAAAAATAAGGCAAATAGCACCAAAAGTAACGCCCAATAAAAACCTGAAAATGCCGTGGCATATACAATTGGCCATGCCGCAAAAATGGCACCACCAGCCGTAATAAACCACACCTGATTACCATCCCAGTGCGGGCCAATGGTATTCATCATAACGCGGCGTTCATTGTCGGTTTTACCAATAATGCGTAATAAGGCACCCACGCCCATATCAAAGCCATCAGTTACCGCAAAGCCAATCAGCAGAACACCGATCAACACCCACCAAGCGAGTTTTAATGTTTCATAATCCATGGTGAATATCCTTACGCTGGTGCGTGAGTAGTAGTGTGATTATTTGGCTGTTCAAAATGATAGCGACCAGTATGTAAACTCGAAGGTCCTAAACGCGCAAAGCGAATCATTAAGTACATTTCTGCTACGAGCAGCAGTGAGTAGAAACCAATAAATGCGCCAATGCTCATATAAAGATCCGTCACGCTGCGGGTCGATACAGATAAGTGCGTTGGTAATATTTCACCAATGGACCAAGGTTGACGACCAAACTCGGCAACAAACCATCCCATTTCACTAGCAATCCAAGGGGCTGGTAAGCAAACAATGAGAGCACGCAGTAACCACTTTTGCTTTTCGGCGGTATGACGGGCGCTGAAATAAAAGGATAAGCCGATCAAAGTGAGCATCAAGAAACCTAAACCCACCATGATGCGGAAGGTAAAGAACATAGGTGCAACACCTGGGATCGTATCTGCGGCTGCTTGCTTAATTTGTTCTTCTGTCGCATCGACGACATCATTGGTGTATTTCTTCAAAAGCAAGCCATAACCTAAATCATCTTTTACAGCTTCAAATTCCGCTCTGGTGGTCGCCGAAACATCCCCTGCCTTTAATTTCAACAGTAATGCGTAGGCCATTATGCCATTACGAATGCGCTCTTCGTGCTCAACCATCAAGTCTTTAATGCCGGTAATTTCTTCAGTCACTGAGCGAGTGGCAATTAAACCAAGCATGGCAGGAATTTTAATGGCGTAGTCGGTTTCTTGGGTTTCTTGATTTGGTAAACCAATCAAGGTAAACGCGGCTGGGGGCTCCTGGGTTTCCCATTCGGCTTCAATGGCTGCAAGTTTGGTTTTCTGCACATCACCAATTTCGTAACCTGACTCGTCACCTAAAATAATGACCGAAAAAATAGACGCCAAGCCGAAACTTGACGCGATTGCAAATGATCGACGAGCAAAGGGTAAGTCGCGTTTTTTCAGCATGTAAAATGCGGATATTGCCAGTACAAACATAGAACCCGTGACATAACCTGCAGACACGGTATGCACAAATTTAACCTGCGCTACGGGATTAAAAATAACCTCTGAAAAGCTCATCATTTCCATGCGCATGGTTTCATAATTGAATTCTGCACCAACAGGGTTCTGCATCCAGCCATTGGCGATCAAGATCCACAAAGCTGACATATTCGAACCGATAGCCACCAACCAAGTCACCGCTAAATGCTGCACCTTGGTTAACCTATCCCAACCAAAGAAGAATAAACCGATAAATGTCGATTCTAAGAAAAAGGCCATAAGCCCTTCGATTGCCAATGGCGCGCCAAAGATATCGCCAACGTAATGCGAGTAGTAGGCCCAGTTGGTCCCGAACTGAAACTCCATCGTCAAGCCAGTGGTCACCCCAAGCGCAAAGTTAATACCGAATAACTTGCCCCAGAATTTCACCATATCCTGATAAATCTGTTTGCCTGTCATGACATACACAGATTCCATAATCGCCAGAATAAAAGCTAACCCCAGCGTTAATGGAACAAACAGAAAGTGGTATAGCGCGGTTATCGCGAATTGCAGCCGCGACAAATCCACCAAACTTTCACTGATCATGGGTGTTTCTCCTTCATATTAGAATCGGTAGCGGCTGGGCTGACAGGCAATCCCCACTGTTCAGCCATAACCTCATCAACACGGCCTTGCTCAACCGCGTCGGAAAAATACAGAGTATAAATGCCCCAGATAAGGGCTAACTTGATAAGGAGCAACAAAGCTAACTCGCGAATTAGCGCGGAGGACCACATAGAGGCTTTGTTAGAAGACGTTTTAAATATCGACATAGATCAACCTCCGAAACCACGAGCGCCAGTATCTCAAACCGACGCAGGCTGGGTATGCGACATGACGCCGCAGCTAGGTGTGCAACTATTGAAACAGACTGCTATATAACTATAGAAGCATAAAGTTTTCAACTCATCATTTCGCCACACGCGAACATAGCCATTGATACCGCCACTCCCTAGGCGTGCAGCTATCGCAGTGGTATATTCGAAGGTAGCTTACGCTCAGGAATGACAAAAATAAAAAGCTTGGTCACCAATGTGACGAGAGGTTATACAAAACAAGGCAATAGCTCCGAGACACCAAACAATCGTAGCAGCCCCTGAGCAACTCACCACAACCGTTTAGCAGACGGTTAAAGAACCTATGGACAGTACAATGGCCGCGGATTTACGTGAACACCCAAGATTCACCAGCCAGCTAAATGCACTATTAACGCTTAGCGATGGACGCAAGTTCGACTGTATCGTGACGGATTTTTCGCACAGCGGCATGAAACTTAATTGGCAGCACGGCAGCCTGAAAGGCACCGCGGGTGTGCATCAATTACAACTTTCACTGGCAAACCCAGTCAATATTGCTGTGGAGTGGGTATTTCAACGCAATCAAGTCGTTGGCATTAAATTGCACGAGCCCGACGACCAACTCTTCTTGCAGCTACAAGAAGTTAATCAATCCAGTCGTGCCGGCGGCGGTATCACTAACGAACAGCGCGAAACATTTAAAAAGCTATTTGTCAGCGAAGCATCTCGCCTCATCGAAAGATTACCGCGCCAGTGGCTCCCAGAATTTTTAGAAGGCACCTTCGATCAGGCCAATCAAGCTCGCAATACGGCCGAGCAGCAACAATGGCTGAAGCTAGAAAAACAAGTTAAAGCGCAAGGTGACAAATTCTTTCAGCGTTTTTCACAGATTTTAACTCATCAATTAAAACGCTGGATTGATGGTGAAGCTAAAATTTCTGACGAATCAGAAGACTATGAAGGTTCGATTGCATTATCACTGGTACACCAAAGCGATTTTGAAGATTGGTTATTAGCAAAAGTAACCGCATCACATCTGCAATCGCATTTAAACAAAGAAAGCTTCGAGCTTAGACAGCTACTCGATACAATTTCTAGCGCCCCTGTCGAAAACTGCTTTAACCCCATCGGACCAAATACGGTAACCGAAGCCTTTCGCGACAGCGTTGAAACCATTGGCTTACCGCATGAAGCGCGTGAGCTTGCGTTCGATACGTTCGAGCACGCGGCGTTAACCTTACTGACGTCGACTTATCAAAATGTCATTCGCCAAATTAATATCCCACTGACATTCCGCTATCGTAAACCTAAGCAAGATGAACGTCCGCAGGCGGCAACGACGGCAAGTTATGCTCAAACGGAGCAGCCGACTGCAGGCACTGCAAATTTCGTAAAAGAACCACAAGCGCCAACAAACCAGTACAGCGCAGGCAACACCGATAGTGCCAGCAATAAGCCATCAATGGCCGACTTCCAACGTCATCACGAAGAAGCACGCCAAGCCTACGAAAACATTCAACACTTATTATCATTGCGCTATCAACGCTCACAACCAGAAAGCGAAGCTCCGGCCTTACCCGAAGCTGCGCCAGAACAAATTACTGATTTGGTTGCGGTGATGTCGCAAGTTAATGCCTTGCCAGACAGCCACGTACTCGAAGAATTAGAGCACGAACTTGCTCGCCAAGACGTAAGCCTGCCCGAAGATACGCGCCACGCAATTGATACGATTGAACACGTCACTCGAGACTTGCTCGATAATCCGCAAATCGCAGACTTTATTAAACCGTCGATCTCGCAATTGGGCTGGCCGTTACTGCACCTGATGCTGAATGATGCCACCTTATTGTTCAATCAAGATCACCCAGGGCGCTTAGTGCTGAACTTGTTGGCACGCTTAGGACATTTGACCACCACTGGCCAAGGCAAGATTCAGGCGACCTTAGAAGAATTAATCACCCCGCTGACGGACGATATTCAAAATAACCCCCAACAATTGGATGAGTTATTAGAATCATTGCAAACCATGGTTGGCAGTGCTGAACGTAAGGCCCGCAAGAACGCCGAGCGCGTCGCACAAACAGCCGAAGGTGAGTATCGCTTAGCCATGGCGCGTCGTCGTATCGACGCCTTGATTGGTCGTGATATCTCTGGCCGCACTTTGCCCAATTGTGTCGTTGAGTGGCTGCGTGAAGGCTGGCAACAGATGCTGTGCTTACTGCTGCTGCGCGAGGGCCCAGATAGCGTTCGCTTTAAAGGCGCGGTGAAACTCTATCGCCAAACCTTAGTACTATTTAATAGCAACAACACTGGGCGTCGCGAGCTCATGCTCAAGTTCGCCCCCATGATGGATCTCGCCCGCCAAGAGCTAGATCAACTGAACGGTCCACTGCCACGCCATGACACATGGCATAAAGCGATACTAGAAGCCGCAGAAGAGCATCTCAGTCACGGCGAAGTACGAGAAACCGTTGATCTGCCAGAATTCATTGAAGAACAAGAAGATCAGCAGCTACAAGGTAAAGGCGCACGTCGCGCACGAAACCTGCAAATGGGCGATCGCCTGCTCATCATTAGTAACAATCAAACTGTATCAATTGCTTGGATTGCGGCCGATATGTCGCGCTTCGCCTGCGTTAATCATAGTGGTATGAAAATCGTAGATTTCACCTTCAACGAACTTGCGATAGCGCTCGAAGACGGTTCTATTAAGCGCTTATACGAAGCTGAAGAATCAGCGGTTGATCAAAGCGTTGATAGCCTAGTGCAGCAGATCTATAAAGATCTATCCGAACAGGCCAATATTGATGCCCTTACCGGCCTAACAAACCGTCAGCATTTCTTGTATCTACTACAAGAACAACTGCAACAACATCTGCATAGCGGCGTGCCACAGACTTTGTGCATGATTGATATTGATCAGTTTAAGTTGATTAATAAAAACTACGGAGTGGAAGGCGGTGACATATGTCTTCAAGCCATTGCCACACTTATTGAAGATCATGATGGCGACGCCATTTGCGCGCGCATTGGCAGTAATGAATTCGCGGTATTGTTCCCGCGCCATGATATTGAACAGGCAGAAGCCAGCACGCGACTTTTGCGTAAGACGATTGAGCAGTTCGATATACCGACAGGCGAAAGTACCTTCCGCGTTCACGTCAGCATGGGCCTTGCCGAATTAAATGCCGACACGACTGAAGCGGCACTGCTATTTGAACAGGCCGAATCGGCTTGCATGCTAGCCAAAGATCGTGGCGGTAGCCGTATCGTGCGCTACGAATTTGATGATGCTTCGCGCCAACGCCAAGATGCCTTCATGCAGTGGGGCAATAAACTCAACCAAGCCCTCGAAAACGAGCAACTATCCGTGCTGTGCGTTCCTATTAAAGCAATTCAAGAACGCCATAAAGGACATATTCAGTACGAAGTGGTTATCAGCATCGAAGACGAAAATGGCGCTCAAATTCCGCCGCTAGAGTATCTACAAGCTGCAGAAAACTACAACCGCATGTACATGCTAGACCGTTGGATTATTGAGCAGATGGTGCAATGGCTGGCCGATAACCCAGAAACGGCGGCAACGATTCAGCGTTTCGTTCTGCGCCTATCGGGCCACGCGATCAACGATGAAAGTCTGTTAGCTTACATCTTTGAGCAAGCGCGAGAAAAAGACGTACCCGTTAATAAGCTCTGCTTTGAACTGAATGAAACATCAGCCATTAAAGATCTCGACGACGCCGCCGATTTCATGCACGAAATGCGCAGTCTCGGCTGTAAATTCGTGCTTGCCGATTTTGGTACTGGGCAATCATCATTCCGTTATCTCAAAGCCTTGCCCGTTGACTTTGTTAAGATCGACCATAACTTTATTGATGGCCTCAATAGCAGCTCTGCCGACTACGCTTTGATCAAATCGATCCAAGAAATCGCGCAATTTATGGCGAAAAAAACCATCGCCGAATACAGCCCAAATCAATCGGTATGGGAGATTCTGCGTGGTATCGGAATCGACTACAGCATTGCCTCATCTGACGATCACATCGCTTTACAAGATCTGGCTTAACCTTAGGGAATTAATGCCTGATTCGATCAATGACCCGACCTATCCCCAGACACCTAAGCGACAAGTGTCTGGGTTTAGTGAAACCGTCACCCTAACCGGTGTACAATCCGTGCTCCAAATCTCAATAGTGCCTGACATGAAATCGATTTTGACCATAGGGTTGTGCCTATTAATGGCCGCCTGCTCTGTCGGCAGACTGCCGAATAATCTCTCTCGTTCCATGATGAACCAAGATGATCCTGCCGTAGTAGCCGCTGGCGCACCCGCCTACCTACTTTTACTCGACGCCTTGGTTCTGACCTATCCCGATGATGAAGACTTCTTGCTAGCCGCCTCACGTTTGTATGGTGCATATGCCGGTGTATTTGCCCAAGATGAAGAGCAAGCTAAATCAATGGCCGAGAAGGCTATGACCTATGCTCGTCGCGCTCTTTGCGAATACGATGATGACGCTTGTCGCCTCGTGGACGGCCCTGCTGATGCGCTCAATAACGCTTTGTATTCAGACTACGATAGCGACGACATTGCCGTTTTTTATGCCTTCGCGTCCGCTTGGGCGGGTTGGATTCAAGCAAACACCGACGACTGGAATGCCATTGCGCAGTTATCAAAAGTAACTACCTTGATGACTTGGGTCGCAAGCCATGATCCGGCCTATGACAATGCCACAGTACAAGTCTATTTAGGCGTATTAGAAACCCAACTCCCGCCATCATTAGGTGGAAAACCAGAAGCAGGTCGAGCGCACTTTGAACGCGCGATTGAATTAACCGATGGTCACAATTTGATGGCCAAGGTACTGTTTGCGAAACAATACGCTCGTTTGATGTTCGAACAAGAACTGCATGATCGTTTGCTGCAAGAAACTCTCAGTACCGATCCCCATTTTGAAGGCCTAACCTTGATCAATCGTTTAGCACAACGCCAAGCGCATATTTTGCTGGCTGAATCCGCTGATTACTTTGAGTGAGACCACAATGAAATTACTAACACCCGTTCTATTAGTCTTAAGTTTACTGGCCACTAGCGCACAAGCTGCAACGTTAAAAATTGCAACACTGGCGCCTGATGGTACTAGCTGGATGAAGCTATTCCGTGAAGCCGCCGCTGAAATCAAGACCGAAACGGAAGGTCGTGTAAACGTTAAATATTTCCCAGGCGGCGTACAAGGCAGCGACAAGAGCGTACTGCGTAAAATGCAGATCCGCCAACTGCAAGGCGGTGCTGTTGCCTCTGGCGCATTCGCGCAAATCGCCTCGTCTACTCAGCTCTATAGCCTGCCATTCACCTTCCGCAATTTAGAAGAAGTACGTGCAATTCGTGAAGAGTTCGATCCGTACATTATTCAAGATCTAGCGAAAAATGGTTATGTGGTACTCGGCATATCGGAAGGCGGATTCGCTTACCTGATGTCAAATAAAGCCATCCGCACGTCAAGCGATGTGCAAGATCGCAAAGTTTGGGTGCCGGAAGGCGATATGATCAGCCAAACAACCTTCGAAAACGGTGGCGTATCCCCCATCGCGCTGCCTGTTTCGGATGTGTATACCAGCTTACAAACCGGTTTAATTGATACGGTTGCCGTTAATCCTTCGACTTCGATTGCTTTGCAGTGGCATACCAAACTCGATTACGCCACTGATTATCCTCTGGTATTTTTGATCGGCATGATGGTCGTCGATGACTCTGCCTTTAAGAAAATTAGCACTGCCGATCAGGCAACCGTAAAACGCGTTATGGCTGCAACCTTCGCTAAAATGGATGCGCAAAACGAGATTGATGAAGCTGGTGCACGCCAAGCGTTGGCACAAAATGGTATCGAATTCGTAGAGCTGACCGAAGCCGACAAAACTGCATGGCAAGCATTGGCCAAAGGCGCAGTTGCCGCACTTGCCGATAAGAACGTTTACCCCGTCGATTTGTACAAAAAGCTGCAACAGCGCCTCATAGAATTGCGTCAGGCCAAATAATGAAAAAACTCGTAACTTGGGTGCATCGAGCAGAAGACAGCCTACTAGTGCTACTCCTACTCGCGATGATTTTACTGGCGGGATTCGATATTCTCGCCCGCTCGTTGTTTGGCGGCGGTGTCAGCTGGATTCCGCCCTTGTTACGAGTTTTAGTGCTATGGCTGGGGCTGCTTGGAGCTCTGTTGGCAACTCGCACGCGTGAGCACATTGCTATAGATCTTATTAATCGCTTAGCCGGACCTAAAACCAAACGTCTAATGACGGTAGTGACGCTCAGCTTTGCTGCAGTTATTTGCGGCATTATTGCTTGGCATAGCTATGCATTCCTCGCAGTATCACGTGACTTTGGCGATATCGCGTTTGCCCAAATTCCCGCTTGGCCGCTACAAGCCATTATTCCTTTTAGTTTTGCTTTGATGGGCCTGCGCTTTATCGCGCAGAGCCTAGATACGGCGATTAATGGCTTGGAGGAGCAGGCATGAGCGTTATTATTCCTCTCATTTTGTTCTTGCTCGCCATCGCCGGTGCACCGTTATTTACTGTGATTGCTGCAAGTGCTTTGTGGGGCTTTTGGCAGAGTGATGTCGACCTGCAAGTTATGGCTGTGGAAATCTATCGCATTGCCGAAATGCCAGTATTGATAGCCATTCCACTATTTACCTTTGCAGGGTATATGCTCGGTGAAAGCCAAGCGCCTAAACGCCTCGTACGAATTACCGATGCATTTCTTGGTTGGATGCCTGGAGGCCTAGCTATCGTTGCTCTTGTAGCGTGCGCTATGTTTACTGCATTTACAGGCGCTTCAGGCGTGACCATTGTGGCACTGGGCGCATTGTTGGTACCGGCTCTAAATAAAGCAGGCTACAAAGAACAATTCAATCTAGGCCTAGTCACGACGTCAGGGAGTCTTGGCTTGTTGTTCGCGCCATCGTTACCTTTGATTCTGTATGGTGTTATTGCCCAGCAAATGGCGTTAGACACCCCAGTCAGTATTGATGATTTGTTTCTAGCGGGTCTCCTACCCGGCTTGCTTATGCTAGTCGCACTATCGCTTTACAGCGCTTGGCAGGGTCGTCACATCAAGAAAGAAGCCGAACCTTTTGATAGTGCCGAAGCTTGGGCTGCTATTAAAGATAGCGCATGGGAAATTCCTCTACCGTTCGTCGTACTTGGTGGTATTTACGGTGGTTTCTTCGCAGTATCTGAAGCCGCTGCCATTACAGCGTTATACGTACTGATCGTCACTGTCGTGATTCGTCGCGAAATCAGCTTTAGCAATTTACCCGGTGTTATGCGCGACTCGATGAAGCTCGTTGGCGCTATCTTATTGATATTAGGTGTGTCACTCGCATCGACTAACTACATGATTGATGCCGGAGTACCTGAGACCATCTTTGGTTATATCCAAGCGCACGTCAGTGATGGTTTTACCTTTTTGTTATTGTTGACGGTGTTCTTGTTAATCTTAGGTATGATGCTAGATATCTTTTCAGCCATCGTCATTATGATTCCGATCATACTGCCAATCGCTGTGCAGTATGGTATCCACCCGATCCATCTTGGAATTTTATTCTTGGCGAATATGCAGTTGGGCTATTTCACACCTCCGGTAGGTATGAATTTGTTTATTGCCAGCTTCCGCTTTAATAAGCCGGTTATGACGCTTTATCGAGCGACGCTGCCCTTCTTCTTTATTCTTTTAGCCACGGTCATCATCATCACCTACGTACCTTGGCTGAGTATGGTTCTGCTATGAACAGAGAGGTCGCTGTAATTGCTTACCTGTACATGACCAATCTTTACAGCTCTGTGCCCAAACTTACGCAGTATGGGAGTAGATTATCAGGTATTGGCTCAGGCCATCTTCATGATCGTTGCGCAAGGATGCGCGCCCAGTCCTGCTACTTTGCGGGCCCCCAACGGCCCGCTTTTTTTCCTATTTGGTAATCTTATATGCCCTCCTTTTTAGCACGGGCGACTCGCCTATTTGTCAGCCAAGTGGTGAAACGCCAATTAGGACCTAAAGTGTCCATTGCCTCTCAACGCAAACGCTTAGATGCATTACAGCGCGTTATTCCAATGCCTAACGGTGTTAAAGAAGAAGAGTGCCACTTAGGCAATATTCCAGCACGTAGTTACACACCTGCGATGGACAGCGGCGCAATTCTATATTTACACGGCGGAGCCTACACTATTGGCTCACCGGTTAGTCATCGGGAAATGGTCGCTCGAATATCGCGTCAGACTGAACATAAAGGCTACTTAATCGATTATCGCTTAGCACCTGAGTCATTATTCCCAGCCGCAGTGGAAGATGCCCTAGAAGCATATATAGCGTTGTTGGCAGAGCATCAAAACATCGTTGTTATGGGCGACTCGGCCGGTGGCGGCCTGACCCTCGCACTTATGCAAGCGATTCGCGCTGGCGAATACGCCGAACCCGCGGCGTTAGTCTTGCTGTCTCCTTGGGCAGACTTAACTTGCAGCGGTGACAGCATAGAGCGTTGCGCGGCCATCGATCCGATGCTCAGCGCTGAGTGGTTAAATACATCGGCGAAAATATACGCCGGTGAAGAATCACTAAGCCACCCGCAAATATCGCCGCTGTTCAGCGATTTCACGGACTATCCGCGCACACTAATTCAAGTAGGAACAGATGAAATACTACTTGATGACGCCCGTCGAGTTGCCTATGCAATCAAGCAGGCTGGGAATGAAGTTGTTTTACAGGAATTT
Organism: Thalassolituus oleivorans MIL-1; assembly: GCF_000355675.1. Lineage (NCBI taxonomy): Bacteria > Pseudomonadati > Pseudomonadota > Gammaproteobacteria > Oceanospirillales > Oceanospirillaceae > Thalassolituus > Thalassolituus oleivorans. The sequence continues at coordinate 3,600,035 of NC_020888.1, forward strand.
GCCGACATGTGGCATGTATTTCAAATTCACGGCAGCTATATGCCGGAATCACGCGGAGCAATAAGAGCAATAGCAAATTTCTTAAAAGGCGATAAATAGTTCGCAGGCCATCCCCCCGGGAATGCTCGCGCTCTAAATATTAATGAGCGCCCATAAAAAAACCCGCGATAAAAATCGCGGGTTTTTTCGCATCAGTAAACTGATACTGACCGACTTAGTCTTCAGTAACTACGTCGTCAGCTGCAGTAGCAACTGGACGATCTACTAATTCAACATAAGCCATTGGGGCGTTATCACCCGCACGGAAGCCACATTTCAAAATACGAATGTAGCCACCTGGGCGAGCTTGGTAACGAGGACCCAAGTCAGTGAACAACTTACCAACTACTTCTTTGCTACGAGTACGAGCAAAGGCCAAACGGCGGTTAGCAACTGAATCCACTTTTGCAAGTGTGATCAGTGGCTCAGCTACGCGACGCAGCTCTTTTGCCTTTGGCAGAGTAGTCTTGATGATTTCATGTTCGAACAAGCTCACCGCCATGTTTTTGAACATAGCTTGACGGTGTGCGCTTGTACGATTGAAGTGACGACCACTTTTACGATGACGCATGGTTTAATTCCTTAACTAACTGAACGAACCGCTTACGCTAGCACTTTGTCGTCGTTCCGGAGACTGGCAGGTGGCCAGTTTTCCAGATGCATACCCAACGACAGGCCGCGTGACGCAAGAACGTCTTTAATTTCAGTCAGAGACTTTTTACCTAAGTTAGGAGTCTTCAACAGCTCAACTTCAGTGCGCTGAATCAGATCACCGATGTAGTAAATATTTTCTGCTTTCAGACAGTTAGCAGAGCGAACGGTCAGTTCTAAGTCGTCCACTGGACGAAGTAGAATCGGATCGATCTCTTCTTCTTCGCGAATCTGTTCTACGACTTCGTCGTTTTCTAGATTTACGAAAATTGCTAACTGCTGTTGCAAGATAGTCGCGGAACGACGGATCGCTTCTTCTGGATCAATTGTGCCATTGGTCTCAAGATCAATGACCAGCTTATCCAAGTCAGTGCGTTGTTCTACACGAGCGCTATCGACGCTGTATGAAACACGCTTAACTGGGCTGTAGGTAGCATCAAGCTGCAATTTACCAATCGCCTTAGTTTCTTCATCGTTTTGGTTACGAGCTTCAACAGTTTCGTAGCCGCGACCAGAAGATACCTTCAGGCTCATTTTCAGTTCAGTGCCTTCGCCCAAATGAGCTAGAACATGACCTGGGTTTGCAATCTCAACACCGTGATCCAGTTGAATATCGGCAGCTGTCACTATACCAGGACCAACTTTGGTCAAGGTTAGAGAAGCTTCGTCACGTTCATGCAATTTGACCGCAACACCTTTGAGGTTCAGTAGGATCTCAATCACATCTTCCTGAACACCATCAATAGCGCTGTACTCATGCAAAACGCCATCGATCTCACATTCCACGATCGCTGCGCCTGGCATAGAAGACAGCAGGATACGACGTAATGCGTTGCCCAGAGTGTGACCGAAACCGCGCTCTAGCGGCTCAAGTGTTACCTTGGCATGGGTATTGTTTACTTCGTCCACCTGGATGTGACGAGGTGTCAAAAATTCATTAACTGCACGCTGCATAGCTGCCCCTTAATTTCCTCTATTATTTAGAGTAAAGTTCCACGATCAGGTTTTCGTTGATCTCAGCAGAGAGATCAGCGCGCTCAGGAACTGATTTATAAGTTCCTTCCATCTTGCCCGCATTGACATCAATCCATGCGCAATCGGCACGTTGTGATGACAACTGAAGAGCAGTTTTAATGCGATCCTGAGTTTTGGATTTTTCGCGAATCGCTACTACATCACCGCTCTTAACTTGGTAAGACGGGATATTTACAGTTTGGCCGTTCACAACGATAGATTTGTGAGAGACAAGCTGACGTGCTTCCGCACGAGTTGAGCCGAAGCCCATGCGATATACGACGTTATCCAAACGCCCTTCTAACAATTGCAACAAATTCTCACCAGTCGCGCCTTTACGGCGTGCGGCTTCTTTGTAGTAACTGCGGAATTGCTTTTCTAGGATACCGTACAGGCGACGTACTTTTTGCTTTTCACGTAGCTGTAGACCGTAGTCTGACAGACGACCGCGACCAGCACCGTGTACACCTGGTTTGGTTTCCATTTTACATTTTGTGTCTAGTGAGCGAACACCGCTTTTTAGGAACAAATCAGTTCCTTCACGACGTGCTAGCTTACACTTAGGACCAATATAACGTGCCATTTCTCAAGCCTCCTTATACGCGACGCTTCTTAGGTGGACGACAGCCGTTATGTGGAATCGGCGTCACATCAGTGATGTTCGCGATTTTGTATCCACATGCGTTCAAAGCACGAACGGCAGACTCACGACCAGGACCAGGACCTTTAACTTCCACGTCCAGATTCTTGAGGCCGTACTCTTTGGCGGCTTCCCCAGCGCGCTCCGCAGCAACCTGAGCTGCGAAAGGAGTGCTCTTACGAGAACCACGGAAACCAGAACCACCGGCGGTAGCCCATGACAGAGCGTTACCTTGACGATCGGTAATGGTTACGATGGTGTTGTTAAAAGAGGCGTGTATATGGGCGATGCCGTCTACTACCGTCTTTTTAACCTTCTTCTTTGGTGATCTATTTGGCTTAGCCATTTTTAAATCCTGCTTTTAATATCAACACTGCAACAAGTCGAATGCAGCTACACTAAAAACCCGATCGCAAGTAAAATTACTTACGAATCGGTTTGCGCGGACCTTTACGGGTACGAGCATTTGTTTTAGTACGCTGACCGCGAAGTGGCAGGCTACGACGGTGACGGATGCCTCGGAAGGAACCCATATCCATCAAACGTTTGATGCTCATCTGGACTTCACGACGCAGATCGCCTTCAACCGTGTATTTTGCTACTTCGTTACGAACAACATCCAACAACTCTTCGCTCAAATCACCAATCTTGGTGCTCTCAGCAATGCCAGCACTGGCACAGATTTGCTGGGCAGACGTCTTACCAATGCCATAGACATAGGTCAGAGAGATAACTGCATGCTTGTTGTCAGGAATGTTGACACCGGCAATACGGGCCATGTCTAACTCCGTTACACTTACTTAATGAAAGGGCCGCGAATAGTACAGATAACATGATCAGAAATCAAGCTATCTGAATCGCGACCCGGCCTTGTCAGAAGAATTAACCCTGACGTTGTTTGTGCTTAGGATCTGTACAGATCACTCGCACGCTACCGTTACGGCGAATTACTTTGCATTCACGGCAGATTTTTTTAACAGACGCACGTACTTTCATGACGGTCTCCTAAATCTGACTCAGCGTGCTGAGCCAAAATTCTTAAGATTTGATTTCTTCATCAGTGATTCGTACTGGCTCGACATCAAGTGCGATTGCACCTGCGCCATAAAGTCCATAACGACAACCACAACGATCAACAATGACGTTCCACCAAAATAGAAAGGAACATCTGCAGCTACTACCAAGAACTGAGGTAACAAGCACACAGCGGCAATATACAGAGAACCGAACAGTGTCAAACGACCTAGTACGCTATCAATGTAATTGGCTGTTTGAATTCCTGGACGAATCCCTGGAATAAACGCGCCTGACTTCTTCAAGTTCTCTGCAACATCACGAGGGTTGAACATCAACGCCGTGTAGAAGTAGCAGAAGAAGATAATTCCAGCTGCGAACAGAACAATATAAAGCGGCTGACTAGGAGCCAACGCATTACTGAACTTCTGCAACCATTCCATGCCTTCGCCTTGACCAAACCATTGACCCAAAGACGCAGGGAACAAAAGTAAGCTTGAGGCAAAGATCGCTGGGATAACCCCAGCCATATTCAGTTTAAGCGGCAGATGACTGGTCTGTGCCTGAAATACTTGGCGTCCTTGCTGGCGCTTGGCGTAGTTGATTGTAATACGGCGCTGACCGCGTTCTACGAACACGACAAACCCGATTACAGCAACGGCTAGAGCAGCAATCACCAATAATAACAGGATGTTTAAGTCGCCCTGACGGGCAGACTCAAACGCCTGACCAATAGCACTTGGCAAGCCAGCAACAATCCCAGCAAAAATCAGAATCGAGATGCCGTTACCGATACCACGCTCGGTAACTTGCTCTCCTAGCCACATCATGAACACTGCACCAGCCACGAAGGACGGTACGGCCGTGACATAGAACTCTACGCCGGATGAGAAAGTAACACCTTGGCTAGCCAAGCCGGCGGATACGCCGAATGCTTGAACCGTTGCCAATAATACGGTGCCATAGCGGGTGTACTGGGTAATCTTTCGACGCCCAGACTCACCCTCTTTCTTCAATTGCTCTAGCTGAGGACTCACAGCCGTCAACAATTGCATGATAATCGACGCAGAAATGTAAGGCATGATGCCCAGCGCGAGAATACTCATACGCTCCAGTGCACCGCCGGAGAACATGTTGAACATTTCCAAGATAGTACCTTGATTCTGTTCGAACAGGCGCGCCAATGCGTCTGGATTAATGCCTGGTACCGGTATATGGGTACCCACACGATATACAACAATTGCCAACAGGACGAATCGGATGCGAGCCCAAAGCTCGCTTAATCCAGATTGCATGCCCTGCGGTAGTGAGCCTTGCCTAGCCATTAGTCTTCGACCTTTCCACCTGCTGCTTCAATAGCAGCTTTAGCGCCTTTAGTGACCTTTAAACCTTTAACAGTCACAGCCTTCTTAACTTCACCAGACAGAATCACGCGAGCAGTTTTAATCTTCTCGCCAATAACGTCTGCTGCTTTAAGAGCTGCTAGATCTACCACATCACCTTCAACCAATGCCAATTCGTTCAAACGAATCTCAGCAACATACTGTGCTTGACGAGAAACGAAGCCGAATTTTGGCAAACGGCGATGAATAGGCATCTGACCGCCTTCGAAGCCTGGAGCCACTTTACCACCAGAGCGCGATTTTTGACCTTTGTGACCACGACCACCAGTCTTACCCAGACCAGAACCGATACCACGGCCTACACGCTTAGCAGCAGGTTTAGAACCAGGAGCTGGGCTCAATTCATTGAGACGCATATTACTCCCCTTCAACCTTAATCATGTATTGAACTTGGTTGATCATACCGCGTACAGATGGAGTATCTTCCAACTCAACGGTGTGACCAATGCGACGGAGACCCAAACCTTTCATGGTTTCACGATGCTTTGGCAATTTGCCAATAGTGCTTCGTGTTTGGGTCACTTTTACGGTTTTATTAGCCATAACAGATTACCCCAGGATGTCTTCAACAGACTTGCCGCGCTTAGCTGCAACTTGTTCCGGAGATTTCATTTGCGCTAAACCATTAAAGGTTGCGCGAACGACGTTCACCGGGTTAGTTGAACCGTAGCACTTAGCCAATACGTTTTTAACGCCGACCATTTCCAGAACAGCACGCATCGCACCACCGGCGATAATACCCGTACCTTCAGAAGCAGGCTGCATGTATACCTGAGCGCCAGAGTGACGGGCGCGGATAGGATACTGCAAAGTGTTACCGTCCAATTGTACGGTAACCATATTGCGCTTAGCCTGTTCCATTGCTTTCTGGATAGCCAGTGGCACTTCGCGTGATTTACCACGACCGAAGCCCACACGACCATTGCCGTCGCCCACTACTGTCAAAGCTGTAAAGGCGAAAATACGACCACCTTTTACAACTTTGGCTACGCGGTTAACTTGTACCAGTTTTTCCTGGAGTTCGCTTTCGTTACGGTCGTTGTTACGATCGTTATTACGTTCATTATTTGCCATGATCTTTACCCTTAGAATTCCAGGCCGCTTTCACGAGCCGCGTCAGCCAGAGCTTTAACACGACCATGGTATTTAAAACCAGAACGATCGAACGCTACTTTAGTGACGCCAGCGGCTTTCGCGCGCTCAGCAATCAGCTGGCCAACTTTAGTGGCAGCGTTAACATTACCAGTCAGTTCAGTACGCAGATCAGCTTCTACAGTAGAAGCAGTAGCCAAGACGTTAGCGCCGTTGGCCGAGATGATCTGAGCATAGATGTGTCTGGGCGTACGGTATACGCACAGACGTACCGCGCTTTTCTCACGGATATTTATCCGTGTTTTCTGGGCGCGGCGTAAACGAGCTTTTTTCTTCTCATTCATGGCCTAGACCTTACTTTTTCTTGGCTTCTTTACGACGCACGTTTTCATCAGCATAGCGAACACCCTTGCCTTTATAAGGCTCTGGTGGACGATAGCCACGGATTTCAGCTGCTACTTGGCCAACTTGCTGCTTATCAATACCTTTGATAACCACTTCAGTTTGGCTAGGAGTCTCAGCAGTAACACCTGCTGGCAGCTCATAGTCGACAGGGTGAGAGAAGCCCAGTGTTAAATTCAGAGTGTTGCCCGTGGTTTTAACACGATAACCAACACCTTGCAGGATCAACTTCTTCTCAAAACCTACGCTTACACCAGTAACCATATTGTTTACTAGAGCGCGGAACGTACCAGCCAAAGCGTTAGCTTGCTTGTCGTTCGATTTTGGGGCGAAAGTTAGTACGTTTTCTTCTTTCTGAATATTTACAGAAGAATGAACGTTTAACTCTAATTGTCCCTGCTTACCTTTAATAGAAAGCTTGTCAGCGGCGACAGTTACTTCAACGCCAGCTGGGATTTGTACAGGAGCTTTTGCTACGCGAGACATCGTTATTCCCCTTAGAATACGGTCGCTATAACTTCACCGCCAACGCCCGCAGCACGAGCAGCGCGATCAGTCATAACGCCTTTAGAAGTGGAAACGATAGCTACACCCAAACCTGCTTCAACTTTCGGCAGTTCGGTGGTGCCGCGGTACTGACGCAGACCAGGGCGACTTACGCGCTGGATACGTTCAATAACTGGCTTGCCTTCGTAGTATTTCAAGTCAATCGTCATAGTCGGCTTAACGCCTGACTCAACTGAAAAACCTGCGATGTAGCCTTCAGATTCTAGAACCTCGGCCACTGATTTCTTAATTTTTGAAGACGGCATGCTTACATTCGAATGACCAGCTTGCTGGGCATTACGAATGCGGGTGAACATGTCCGCCAACGTATCTTGCATACTCATTTAATATTACCTCTGTTGTACAGCGCCCCCCTTCCGGATTAGAGGAAGGGGGAATTGCTTACCAACTAGCTTTTTTAAGGCCAGGCACATTACCCTTCATGCCTTCTTCGCGCAACTTAATACGTGAAAGCTTGAACTTACGGTATACACCGTGTGGGCGGCCTGTCATTTGACAACGTGCACGCAGGCGGCTTGATGACGAATCACGCGGCAGCTTTTGCAATGCTTGTTGTGCGTTCCAACGAGCTTCATCAGATGAATCTACGTTGATGATGATTGCTTTAAGTTCGGCGCGTTTTGCGGCGAACTTTGCTACCAACTTCTCACGCTTCAGTTCACGATTCTTCATGCTAATCTTAGCCATGGTTAACTCCTTAGTTACGGAACGGGAACTGCAGCGCTTTCAGTAAAGCGCGGCCTTCATCGTTTGTTTTAGCAGTTGTTGTGATGGTCACATCCATACCGCGGATCTTGTCTACTTTATCGTATTCAATTTCCGGGAAGATGATCTGTTCCTTCACACCCATGCTGTAGTTACCACGACCGTCGAACGACTTAGGGTTAATACCACGGAAATCGCGTACACGAGGTAGAGATACATCTACCAAACGATCCATGAATTCCCACATGCGAGCACGACGCAGGGTTACTTTACAGCCAATTGGCCAGCCTTCACGAACTTTAAAGCCCGCTACTGACTTACGTGCCTTAGTAACAATCGCTTTCTGACCAGCAATCGCTTCCATATCGGCAACGGCGCTGTCCATCAACTTCTTGTCACCAAGCGCTTCACCAACACCCATGTTCAGGGTGATTTTGGTAACGCGTGGCACTTCCATAATGTTTTTGTAACCAAACTCTTCTTTCAGCTTGGCTACTACTTCAGTTTTGTACAGTTGTTCTAAACGTGACATAGCAGTACCCAGTCCGATTAGGCGTCAACTTGATCGCCAGTGGATTTGAAGATACGTACCTTGCTTTCGCCTTCAACTTTAAAGCCAACACGATCAGCTTTTTCAGTTTTCGGGTTCCAGATAGCAACGTTGGAAGCTTGAATACTCGCTTCTTTCTCAACGATACCACCTGGTTGCTGTAGGTACGGATTTGGTTTCTGGTGTTTTTTCACCATGTTAATACCAGCTACAACCAAGCTTCCGGTGTCTAGTACTTTTTGTACTTTGCCACGTTTGCCTTTGTCTTTACCGGCAATAACAACTACTTCGTCATTTTTGCGAATCTTTAACATATCGTCCCCTCCCCTACAGCACTTCAGGTGCTAGGGAAATGATTTTCATGAACTGTTCAGAGCGCAGCTCACGAGTCACAGGGCCAAAGATACGTGTACCGATCGGCGCAAGAGACGCGTTCAACAGTACCGCAGAGTTGGTGTCGAAACGGATGATAGAGCCGTCTGGACGACGTACACCTTTACGGGTACGTACTACTACTGCGTTCATTACCTGACCTTTTTTAACTTTACCGCGAGGAATCGCTTCCTTCACGGATACCTTAATCAAATCACCGATGCCGGCATAGCGACGATGTGAACCGCCCAGTACTTTAATGCACTGTACGCGCTTCGCGCCGCTGTTGTCGGCAACGTCAAGCATTGATTGAGTTTGAATCATGCTGCTCGCTCCTTAACTAGCTTCGCCAGGTATTAAACCTTGGCGCCGCGCTCGTCGATACTTACCAGCGCCCATGTCTTGTTTTTAGACAAAGGACGCGACTCTTTTAGCGTAACGGTGTCACCAATCTGACATTCGTTATTTTCATCATGCGCCATTACTTTCGTAGAGCGCTTCACGAACTTCTTGTAAATCGGGTGCTGAACAAAACGTTCGATAAGTACAGTTACTGACTTATCCATCTTGTTGCTGACAACGCGACCACTCATAGTGCGTGCAATAGTTGTGTTCTCACTCATGATCATTCCCCTGCCTTGCTTGCAAGCACGGTTTTAACGCGAGCGATATCACGACGTGTCTGACGTACTAGATGCGTTTGACCTAACTGGCCAGTCGCCTTCTGCATACGCAGTTTGAATTGATCGCTCAACAGTTCTTCTAGCTGAGTTTGCAGCTCAGCTACTGATTTTTGTTTCAGTTCAGTTGCGTTCATCACAGCACCGTCCGTTTAACAAATGCGGTTTCAAAAGGCAGCTTAGCAGCGGCCAGAGCGAAAGCTTCACGAGCCAACTCTTCTGGAACGCCTTCAATCTCATAGAGAACGCGGCCTGGTTGAATCTGACAAACCCAGTATTCAACGTTACCCTTACCTTTACCCATACGCACTTCAAGAGGCTTCTCGGTAATTGGCTTATCAGGGAAAACGCGGATCCAGATTTTGCCCCCACGCTTCACTTTACGAGTCAACGCACGACGCGCTGATTCGATCTGCCGTGAAGTCAAACGACCACGACCTGTTGCTTTTAGTGCGTACTCACCAAAGCTAACCTTGGAGCCACGAATGGCCAAACCACGGTTACGGCCGGTCTGGACTTTACGGAACTTCGTACGTTTTGGTAATAACATAACTCAATCCCCTTACGAACGGCCGGTTTTCTTTTTACCTTGGTTTTTGGCACGGTCACGGACTTCTTCTATTCCGCCTAGGATCTCGCCTTTGAAGATCCAAACCTTAACGCCAATAACACCATAGGTAGTGTGTGCTTCATACGTCGAATAATCGATGTCAGCGCGCAATGTATGCAACGGAACACGACCTTCGCGATACCACTCTGAACGAGCGATTTCAGCACCACCTAAACGACCGCCAACCTGGATTTTGATGCCTTCAGCACCGCCACGCATTGCGTTTTGAACGGCGCGCTTCATAGCACGACGGAACATAACGCGACGTTCGAGCTGGTTAGCAACGCTTTGCGCTACCAAACGAGCATCTAAATCTGGTTTACGAACTTCTTCGATATTGATGTGTACTGGAATACCCATCAAATCGCTTACATCTTTACGTAATACTTCTACGTCTTCGCCTTTTTTACCAATCACGATGCCTGGACGGGCAGTGTGGATGGTTACTTTGGCGTTTTGCGCTGGACGCTCAATAACGACCTTGCTCACTGAAGCCTTTTCAAGGCGCTTTTCGATCAAAGATCGAACAGCAATGTCAGTCAGCAGGTTGTCGGCGTATTTATCCTTCCCAGCATACCAGATCGAATTATGATCTTTGGTGATACCCAAGCGGATACCGGTTGGATGAACTTTCTGACCCATCTGACCAACTCCTATTTTTCTGAAACTTTCACAGTGATGTGACAAGTACGCTTACAGATACGATCTGCGCGGCCTTTCGCACGAGGGCGAATGCGCTTCAAAGTCGTACCTTCATCAACGAACACAGTAGAAACACTAAGTTCATCAACATCAGCACCGTTATTGTGCTCAGCGTTGGCGATAGCAGATTCCAGCACTTTCTTCATCAGATCAGCGCCTTTCTTGGTGCTGAACGTCAAAATGTTTAGAGCTTCAGCAACATTTCTGCCGCGAATCTGATCTGCAACTAGGCGACCCTTTTGCGCAGACAAGCGAGCTCCACGTAGTACAGCGGCTACTTCAGACATATTTCACCCCTCCTTAACGTTTGGCTTTCTTATCCGCAACATGACCCTTGTAGGTACGAGTCAAGGCGAATTCACCGAGTTTATGACCAACCATGTCTTCAGTTACGAAAACAGGCACGTGTTGCTTGCCGTTATGAACAGCAAGAGTCAGCCCCACGAAATCTGGAAAGATTGTGGAGCGGCGAGACCAAGTCTTGATCGGACGTTTGTCGTTCTTCTCAAGAGCGGTCTCTACCTTCTTCATTAAGTGATGGTCTATGAATGGACCTTTTTTCAATGAACGTGGCACAGTTCAATCCTCTCTAATTATTTCGCAGAACGACGACGTACGATGAGCTTATCGGTACGCTTATTCTTACGAGTCTTATAACCTTTGGTAGGAACACCCCAAGGAGTTACTGGATGGCGACCACCAGAAGTACGACCCTCACCACCACCATGTGGGTGGTCAACAGGGTTCATTACCACACCGCGAACGGTTGGACGAACACCACGCCAGCGCGATGCACCAGCTTTACCCAGTTCACGCAGAGCATGCTCAGCGTTACCAACTTCACCTAGAGTAGCGCGGCAGTCAGACAGCACTTTACGCATTTCGCCTGAACGAAGACGCAGTGTGCAGTAAGCACCATCACGAGCAACCAGCTGAGCAGATGTACCCGCAGAACGAGCGATCTGACCACCTTTACCAGGCTTCAGCTCAACGTTGTGAATCACACTACCTACCGGTACGCTGCGTAGCGACATAGAGCTACCAACTTTGATAGGTGCGTTTTCACCTGAAATCACCTGATCACCAGCAACTAAGCCTTTTGGTGCCAGGATGTAGCTACGTTCGCCGTCTGCATATTTCAACAGAGCGATGTTCGCGCTACGGTTCGGATCGTATTCCAAGCGTTCTACAACGGCTGGGATACCATCTTTATTACGTTTGAAGTCAACCAAACGGTAGTGTTGCTTATGACCACCACCAATGTGACGAGTGGTAATACGGCCGTTGTTGTTACGACCACCGCTCTTAGACTTCTTCTCAAGCAAAGCTGCATGCGGCTTACCCGTGTGCAGTTCAGCGTTTACGACTTTTACCAGATGGCGACGGCCAGCAGAAGTCGGTTTAGTTTTCACCAATGCCATGACTTAAGCCTCCCTTAGTTCGCGTCTGCGAAGTCGATGTCCTGACCCGCTACCAAACGAACGTATGCTTTACGCACATCGTTACGCTTGCCAATGCCGCGAGCAGTACGCTTTGTTTTGCCTTTAATGTTGACGGTCTGTACTGACTGAACTTTCACGTCAAACAGAGCTTCAACCGCTTTTTTGATTTCCGGCTTAGTTGCGTCAGGCGCAATACGGAAAACATACTGATCATTCTTGTCAGCTAGGATAGTGGCCTTCTCAGAAATATGAGGCGCTACTAACACTTTAAAGATACGTTCACGATTCATGCGTAGGTCTCCTCAAGTTTCTTCAGAGCAGACACAGTCACTAGGATTTTCTCGAACGCGATCAAGCTAACCGGATCAATTGCAGATGCTTCGGTAACGCCAACATGTGGCACGTTACGAGCCGCTAGATATAGATTCTCATCGATATCATCAGCAACGATCAGAACATTCTTCAGATCCATTTCGTTTAACTTAGCAATGAATGCTTTAGTCTTGTGCGACTCAACAGAGAAGGAGTCAGCAACAACCAAACGATCCTGACGAACTAGTTCAGACAGAATTGACTGCATCGCTGCGCGATACATCTTCTTGTTCACTTTCTGTTCGTAGTTGCGTGGCTTAGCAGCAAACGTAACACCACCTGAACGCCAGATAGGGCTGCTTGATGTACCAGCACGCGCACGACCAGTACCCTTCTGACGCCATGGTTTAATACCACCACCAGAAACTTCAGAACGGGTTTTTTGAGCTTTAGTACCTTGACGGCCACCTGCCATATAAGCAGTAACAATCTGGTGTACCAGAGCTTCATTGAATTCACGACCAAAGGTAGCATCAGAAACTGCTACTGCCGCGCCAGTGTTTGTTTTAAGTTCCATTGTTTACCCCTTAGCCTTTACAGCTGGTTTAACAATTACGTCGGAACCAGTCGCACCTGGAACTGCACCCTTGACCAGCAGCAGATTATTTTCTGCGTCTACACGAACGATCTCTAGGCTTTGAGTAGTTACCTGCTCAGCACCCATGTGACCGGCCATTTTTTTGCCTTTCCATACGCGGCCAGGAGTCTGACACTGACCAATAGAGCCAGGTGCGCGGTGAGACAAAGAGTTACCGTGAGTAGCGTCTTGCATACGGAAATTCCAGCGCTTAATACCGCCTTGGAAGCCCTTACCTTTAGACATACCAGTAACATCAACCTTTTGGCCTGCTTCGAATTGCGCAACGGTCAACTCATCGCCAGCGGCGAAAGTTTCGTCAGTGCGGAATTCCATAACACCACGACCAGCTTCAACATTTGCTTTCGCAAAATGTCCAGCTTCAGGTTTTGAAACGCGAGAAGCTTTCTTCGCGCCATATGTAACCTGCAGAGCACTGTAACCGTCAGTTTCGGCGGTTTTAACTTGAGCAACGCGGTTAGGCGTTACGTGCAGAACAGTGACAGCAACAGATTGACCTTCTTCGGTAAATACACGGGTCATACCCGCTTTCTTACCGACAATACCAATTGCCATTTCAATTTCCTCTAGTGTACGGGGCTTTAACCCGCTATGGCCGCTCAACATGAGCGTTACACAGAGCCTAAATATTAATTCTTACGAATTAACCTAGGCTGATCTGTACTTCCACACCGGCAGCCAGATCTAGTTTCATCAACGCATCAACTGTTTTCTCAGTTGGCTCAACAATGTCGAGCATGCGCTTATGCGTACGGATTTCGTACTGGTCGCGCGCGTCTTTATTAACGTGCGGTGAAACCAGAACGGTAAAACGCTCTTTACGTGTAGGTAACGGAATAGGACCGCGTACCTGAGCGCCCGTACGTTTAGCCGTATCGACGATTTCCTGAGTCGATGTATCGATCAGGCGATGGTCGAACGCCTTCAAACGGATACGGATTCGTTGGTTTTGCATACCAAACTCCAAGTTAGAGTGCTTCAGCTTGCTTCCCCCAGATTCTAGGGGACGCGAATTGTATGCGGCTGTACAAAAAGTGTCAACCACACAAATGCAAAAGCCCCGCTGTTAAGGCAGGGCTTTCGTGTTTTTTACAGTTATTCGCGATTAAGCGATAACTTTTGCTACCACGCCGGCGCCAACTGTACGGCCACCTTCACGGATTGCGAAACGTAAACCTTCATCCATCGCGATTGGTGCAATCAGAGTAACGGTCAATTGAACGTTATCACCTGGCATTACCATTTCTACGCCTTCTGGAAGTTCACAAGCACCTGTCACGTCAGTTGTACGGAAGTAGAACTGTGGACGGTAGCCTTTGAAGAATGGTGTATGACGACCACCTTCATCTTTACCCAACACGTAAACTTCTGATTGGAAAGTTGTGTGTGGAGTAATAGAACCTGGCTTAGCCAATACTTGGCCACGCTCAACTTCTTCACGCTTAGTACCACGCAGCAGAACACCAACGTTCTCACCAGCACGGCCTTCGTCTAGAATCTTGCGGAACATCTCAACACCAGTACAGGTAGTTTTGATGGTGTCTTTGATACCGATGATCGCAACTTCTTCACCAGTACGAACGATACCGCGCTCAACACGACCAGTAACAACCGTACCACGACCTTGAATAGAGAATACGTCTTCGATTGGCATCAAGAAGGCACCATCAACAGCACGCTCTGGCTCAGGGATGTACTCATCTAGAGTTTCAACCAGCTTCTTAACAGCGGTTGTACCCATTTCGTTGTCGTCTTGGCCGTTCAATGCCATCAAAGCAGAACCCGCGATGATTGGAGTGTCGTCGCCTGGGAAGTCATATTCTGACAACAGGTCACGCAATTCCATTTCAACAAGCTCAAGCATTTCTGCGTATTCTTCTGAGTCTGCGCCGCCGCAATCTTCAGCAAGAAGATCCGCTTTGTTTAGGAATACAACAATGTAAGGTACACCAACCTGACGAGACAACAGGATGTGCTCACGAGTCTGTGGCATTGGGCCATCAGTCGCGCCACATACTAGGATCGCGCCGTCCATCTGTGCAGCACCAGTGATCATGTTTTTTACATAATCCGCGTGTCCTGGGCAGTCGACGTGTGCGTAGTGACGTGATGGTGATTCGTATTCAACGTGTGACGTTGAAATAGTGATACCGCGCTCACGCTCTTCTGGAGCATTGTCGATACCGTCGAATGCAACGGCAGCACCGCCCCATACTTCTGAACATACGCGAGTTAACGCTGCAGTTAGAGTTGTTTTACCGTGGTCAACGTGACCGATAGTACCCACGTTTACGTGGGGTTTTGTGCGTTCAAACGCTGCCTTAGCCATAGAATACCTCGTTCAATATCTGTAAGTGATTAATATCTTTTAATAATCGCATCGGCAACACTGGCAGGTGCTTCCGAGTATTTTTCAAATTCCATCGAATAGGTCGCACGACCCTGAGTAGCAGAACGCAAATCGGTCGCATAACCGAACATCTCTGCCAAAGGTACGCTGGCGTCGACCACCTTACCGGAAGGCGTGTCATCCATTCCTGAAATCAATCCTCGACGACGATTCAAATCACCTACCACATCCCCCATATTTGCTTCAGGGGTTACAACCTCAACCTTCATCGTAGGCTCGAGCAAGACTGCCTTACCTTTTTCCGAAAGCTGTTTAGTTGCCTGTGAGGCAGCAATTTTAAACGCCATCTCATTCGAGTCAACGTCGTGATACGAGCCGTCGATTAACGTCGCTTTTAGGCCCAGCAATGGGTATCCCGCCAGCACACCGTTTTTCATTTGCTCGAAGATGCCTTTTTCTACCGCAGGAATATATTCGCGCGGAATAACGCCACCAACCACTTCATTGATAAATTCGAGGCCTTCTTCATCCGAAGGCTCGAAACGGATCACTACGTGCCCGTACTGACCACGACCACCCGATTGCTTAACAAACTTGTGATCAATCTCAACCGTTGCGGTGATTTTCTCGCGATAAGCCACTTGCGGCTTACCCACATTCGCCTCAACGTTAAATTCACGACGCATACGATCGACAATAATATCGAGATGCAATTCACCCATACCAGAAATAATGGTCTGGCCGGTTTCAGGATCTGTTTCCACACGGAACGATGGATCTTCTTGCGCAAGTTTACCCAACGCAACTCCCATCTTCTCTTGATCAGCTACTGAGCGCGGCTCAACAGCAACCGAGATAACTGGGTCTGGGAATTCCATACGCTCAAGCGTAATAACGTGATCAATGGCACACAAGGTATCGCCCGTCGTTACATCTTTCAATCCGATGGCCGCAGCAATATCACCAGCACATACAGATTTAATTTCTTCGCGCGAGTTCGCATGCATTTGCACCATACGCCCAACACGTTCTTTCTTCGACTTAACCGGATTAAAAACACTATCCCCCGAGTTCAAGACCCCAGAGTAAACGCGCATAAAGGTTAATGTACCAACGAAAGGATCAGTGGCGATTTTGAATGCCAACGCAGCAAATGGCGCGGTATCAGATGCTTCACGCACCGCAGGTGTTTCTGCAGCATCGTTTAACACACCGTCGATTGCCTTCACCTCAATTGGAGATGGCATATATTCGATTACGGCATCAAGTACCGCTTGCACGCCTTTATTTTTAAAGGCAGAACCGCAAGTTACCAGTACAACATCGCCAGATAAGGTAAGTTGACGTAGAGCAGCCTTAATCTCAGCCTCCTCCAACGTTTCGCCCTCTAAATAGCGATCCATCAGCTCATCATTGGCTTCCGCGGCTGCTTCGATCATGTTTTCGCGCCACTCTTGTGCCACGTCAACCATGTCTTCAGGAATGTCCTCATAAACAAAGGTCATACCTTGATCAGCTTCACTCCAACGAATTGCCTTCATCTTAATCAAATCGATAACGCCACTGAAATTCTCTTCAGCGCCAATATTGATTTGAATAGGCACTGCATTCGCACCAAGACGACTCTTCAGCTGCTCAACCACCATAAAGTAGTCGGCACCAGCACGGTCCATCTTATTAACGAATACAAGGCGGGGAACTTCATACTTGTTCGCCTGACGCCAGACTGTTTCAGTCTGAGGCTGAACACCAGAGGAACCACACAGCACCACAACAGCGCCATCCAACACACGCAACGAACGCTCAACCTCAATAGTGAAGTCAACGTGCCCAGGCGTATCAATGATATTGATACGGTGCTGGTTAAATTGCTGTGCCATACCGGCCCAAAAACAAGTGGTCGCAGCGGAGGTGATAGTAATACCACGCTCCTGTTCCTGCTCCATCCAGTCCATGGTAGCGGCGCCGTCATGTACCTCACCGATTTTGTGAGAAACACCGGTGTAAAAAAGTACGCGCTCCGTCGTTGTGGTTTTACCCGCATCGACATGAGCCACAATACCAATATTACGGTAACGCTCAATCGGCGTTGTGCGTGCCACTGTGCAGTCCTCGGTCTAATTAAAAGCGGTAATGAGAGAACGCTTTGTTCGCTTCAGCCATGCGGTGAACGTCTTCACGCTTCTTAACCGCAGAACCTTTACCTTCAGCTGCATCCAGCATCTCGTTCGCAAGACGCTGAGCCATGGACTTTTCACCACGACCACGAGCTGCATCTACTAACCAACGCATCGCCAAAGCTTGACGACGTGAAGGACGAACTTCAACAGGTACTTGATAAGTAGCACCACCAACACGGCGGCTCTTAACTTCTACCAAAGGCTGGATTGCTTCTAATGCTTTTTCAAACAGTTCTAGCGGATCGCCACCCTGTTTTGAAGCCATAGTATCCAATGCACCGTAAACGATTTTCTCGGCAACGGATTTCTTTCCACTAACCATTACATGGTTCATGAACTTAGCCAGTACAGTATTTCCGAATTTCGGATCTGGCAGTATTTCGCGTTTCGCGGCGACGCGTCTTCTTGGCATGATAAGCCCTCATAGGTCTTCAGGTCAGTCTGAACATCCCGATTTAACAATCAGCTCAGCCTTACTCTTATCTAACATTAAGTCCTAAAAATTACTTCTTAGGACGCTTAGCACCGTACTTAGAACGTGCTTGACGACGGTTAGCAACACCAGAAGTATCTAGCGAACCGCGTACTGTGTGATAACGAACACCTGGCAAGTCTTTTACACGACCGCCACGGATCAGTACAACACTGTGTTCTTGCAGGTTGTGACCTTCACCGCCGATGTACGAAGTTACTTCGAAACCATTCGTTAAACGCACACGACATACTTTACGCAATGCCGAGTTAGGCTTTTTAGGTGTAGTGGTATATACACGAGTACATACACCACGACGCTGAGGACATGCTTGCAATGCAGGTACGTCACTCTTAGCCACTTTGCGTTTACGAGGCTGACGAACCAACTGATTGATTGTAGCCATTTAGCAAACTCCAATTATTTCTAAAGTCATCTATCATACCGACAGCCAATATACAGCTACCGACACAATAAAGGGGGCGGGAAGAGTACTCTTAGAACGGTTTTAGGTCAAGGGGTTAAAAGGTATTCAAGGCAACTAAAACGTGGATAACGACAGCATTTAGCTGGCGTATTCGATCGTTCAAACGACGCCAAACCTATATCTAGAGAATCACGATAGCGATTAATAATAAGTCAATAAAAAACGGGAGCCGAAGCTCCCGTTTTTATTTAACCGCTGATTAACTCAGTGATTATTTATCGCTGAACGCTTCGCTCAGTTTTGCTTCCATGTCTTCAGCTGAAACGCTGAGACCTTCTGGCAATGCTTTACGACGTTCGTTATCGCGATTCAGGCGCTTACGCTTACGATCAGCGTGATAAGCCAAACCTGTACCAGCAGGGATCAAACGACCCACAACCACGTTTTCTTTCAGACCGCGCAAGTTATCAACTTTACCGGTTACTGCACCTTCGGTGAGTACACGAGTTGTTTCCTGGAACGATGCCGCAGAGATAAACGATTCGGTTGCCAACGATGCTTTGGTAATACCCAATAGCACGCGCTCGCTCTTCGCCGGAATCTTGCCAGCTTCTACCAACTTCTCATTTTCAGTTAGGTAATTGGTGTATTCCACCTGATCACCCGGAATGAAAGAGCTGTCGCCATTTTCATGGATTAGAACCTTACGCAACATTTGACGAACGATAACTTCGATATGTTTGTCATCGATGCCAACGCCTTGTAGACGGTAAACTTCCTGTACTTCGTTAGTGATGTACATGGCCAATTGACCTACACCTTGCAGACGCAAGATATCGTGTGGGTTCATCGGACCATCGGAAATAACCTCACCCTTCTCAACCTGTTCACCTTCGAACACGTTCATGTGGCGCCACTTGTGGATCAGTTCTTCATAAACGTCACCACCATCGTTCGGAGTAATTACCAAACGCTTCTTACCTTTGGTTTCTTTACCGAAGCTCACAGTACCGGTGATCTCTGCAAGAATTGCAGGCTCTTTCGGCTTACGTGCTTCGAACAAGTCAGCAACGCGTGGCAGACCACCCGTGATGTCCTTGTTACCAGAGGTTTCTTGTGGGATACGCGCAATGATGTCACCCACTGATACTTCAGTACCGTTCTCATGGTTAACCAAGGCATTCGGCGGCAGCATATATTGTGCTGGTGCGTTTGTGCCTGGTAGAGAAACGTCGTTGCCTGATGCATCAACCAGTTTAACCATCGGACGAATATCTTTACCCGCCGCTGGGCGATCTTTTGGATCAATAACTTCGATGTTGGATAGACCCGTCAACTCGTCAGTTTGACGGTTGATGGTGATACCTTCATCCATACCCACGAATTCGATACGACCTTTTACTTCGGTCACGATTGGGTGAGTATGTGGATCCCAGCTTGCCACTTTCTGGCCAGCTTGTACTTTTTCGCCGTCAACAACACTGATAACCGCGCCGTAAGGCAGCTTGTATAGCTCACGCTCACGACCGTGTTCGTCTGCCAAGGCAATCGAACCTGAACGCGATACTGCAACTAGGTTGCCGTTATCACGCGTTACAGTTTTCAAGTTATGCAAACGAACGGTACCGTTGTTCTTAACTTGAACGCTATCAGCAGCAGAAGAACGTGATGCCGCACCACCAATGTGGAACGTACGCATGGTTAACTGTGTACCAGGCTCACCGATCGACTGAGCAGCGATAACGCCGACTGCTTCACCAACGTTAACCTGATGACCACGACCAAGGTCACGACCGTAACAAGCCGCACAAATACCAACGCGTGATTCACAGGTAATCGCAGAGCGCACCTTCACTTCGTCGATACCTTCAGCTTCGATCTTTTGTACCCAAGCTTCATCAATCAAAGTACCCGCTGGCACGACGATATCGCCAACACTGCCTGGCTTGTATACGTCAGTCGCGATAACACGACCAAGAATACGACCACCCAATGCCACAACAACGTCACCGCCTTCAATTAGCGGAGTCATCTGTAAGCCGTGCTCAGTGCCACAATCACGGTCGGTAACAACCAAATCTTGGGCTACGTCAACCAAACGACGAGTCAGATAACCGGAGTTAGCTGTCTTCAATGCCGTATCGGCCAAACCTTTACGAGCACCGTGAGTCGAGGTGAAGTACTGAAGTACGTTCAAACCTTCACGGAAGTTCGCCACGATTGGCGTTTCGATGATGGAACCGTCTGGTTTCGCCATCAGACCACGCATACCCGCCAACTGACGGATCTGAGCCGGGCTACCACGAGCGCCTGAGTCGGCCATCATGTATACAGAGTTGAAAGACTCTTGATCCACTTCGTTGCCGTCGCGGTCAATAACCTTTTCTTTACCCAAGTTATCCATCATCGCCTTCGCTACTAATTCGTTAGCGCGCGACCAAATGTCGATAACCTTGTTGTACTTTTCGCCGTGGGTCACAAGACCTGAAGCGAATTGGCTTTCAATTTCTTTTACTTCCGCATCCGCGTTAGCAACGATTTCCGCTTTTTCATCTGGGATAACGAAATCGTTAACACCGATAGACGAACCAGAACGAGTCGCAAACTGGAAGCCGGTATACATCACTTGGTCAGCGAAGATAACAGTATCTTTCAGACCAACGCGACGGTACGCCGTGTTAATCAAGTTTGAGATTGCCTTCTTCTTCATTGGTTGGTTAACCAAGTCGAAAGATAAGCCGTCTGGCACAATACGGAACAACAATGCACGACCAATCGTCGTATCAACAACACGAGTGATGGTTTCAGAACCACCATTAATGTCGATAGACGTTTCTTTGATACGTACTTTAACTTTTGCTTGCAGGTGAGCAGCGCCAGTCTGGTAAGCACGAGTCACTTCATCAAGATCGGCGAGCATCATGCCCTCACCTTTCGCGTTGATGCGATCACGAATCATCCAGTACAAGCCCAATACAACGTCCTGTGAAGGAACGATGATAGGTTCACCGTTGGCAGGCGATAATACGTTGTTGGTGGCCATCATCAGAGCACGGGCTTCTAGCTGTGCTTCGATTGTTAACGGTACGTGTACCGCCATTTGGTCACCATCGAAGTCGGCGTTGTATGCCGCACACACAAGTGGGTGCAACTGAATCGCTTTACCTTCAATCAATTGTGGTTCGAACGCCTGAATACCCAAACGGTGCAATGTTGGTGCACGGTTCAGCATGACTGGATGTTCGCGAATCACGTCAGCCAAGATATCCCAAACTTCTGGTGTTTCGCGCTCAACCATTTTCTTTGCAGCTTTAATGGTTGTGGCTAAACCGCGGTGCTCTAGTTTGCTGAAGATAAACGGCTTGAACAATTCAAGTGCCATTTTCTTCGGCAGACCACACTCATGCAGACGCAACTGCGGACCTACGGTAATAACCGAACGGCCTGAGTAGTCAACACGCTTACCAAGTAAGTTTTGACGGAAACGACCTTGCTTACCTTTGATCATGTCAGCCAGTGACTTCAAAGGACGCTTGTTAGAACCCGTAATCGCACGACCGCGACGACCGTTATCCAACAGGGCATCTACCGCTTCTTGCAGCATACGCTTTTCGTTGCGCACGATGATGTCTGGAGCGCTAAGCTCTAACAAACGCTTTAGACGGTTGTTACGGTTAATAACGCGACGATACAGATCATTTAGATCCGAAGTAGCGAAACGACCGCCATCCAGTGGTACCAATGGACGCAAATCCGGTGGTAATACTGGCAATACAGACATGATCATCCACTGAGGATCGTTTCCAGAATTATGGAAGGCCTCAAGTATTTTTAGACGCTTTGATAGCTTCTTGATCTTAGTTTCAGAAGTCGTGCCCGGAATTTCTTCACGCAGGCGCTGAACTTCTTCTGGTAGATCGATTTGGCCCAATAGCATCTGGATGGCTTCAGCACCCATTTTAGCTTCGAACTCATCACCGAATTCTTCAATCGCTTCGTAGTACTGTTCATCAGACAGCAACTGACCCACTTCAAGCGTGGTCATGCCTGGCTCAGTTACAACGAATGATTCGTAGTAAAGAATTCGTTCGATGTCACGCAGGGTCATATCCAGCATCAAACCGATACGAGATGGCAGTGACTTCAAGAACCAAATATGTGCAACCGGTGACGCTAGGTCGATGTGACCCATACGCTCACGACGTACTTTGGCTTGAGTAACTTCAACGCCACACTTCTCACAGATTACTCCGCGGTGCTTAAGGCGCTTGTACTTACCACACAAGCATTCATAGTCCTTAATAGGACCAAAGATGCGTGCGCAAAATAAACCATCACGCTCAGGCTTGAACGTACGATAGTTAATGGTTTCCGGCTTTTTAACTTCACCGAAGGACCATGAGCGAATCATTGCTGGAGAGGCGAGGCCGATGCGGATGGCGTCAAACTCGTCAGCGTTGTTCTGATTGCGCAGAAAATTGACTAAGTCTTTCATATGGCTATAGCTCCGTTTGGAGTCAGAGCCTGCCCGCCACGATGGCGGGACAGACTACTAATCCGCTACTTTTCGTTTTCCAGTTCGATGTCGATACCCAGCGAGCGAATCTCTTTAACCAATACGTTAAAGGACTCTGGCATACCAGGCTCCATACGGTGATCGCCATCCACGATGTTTTTATACATCTTGGTACGGCCGGCCACGTCGTCCGACTTAACAGTAAGCATTTCTTGTAGAGTGTAAGCAGCACCATATGCTTCCAGTGCCCATACTTCCATCTCCCCGAAACGCTGACCACCGAACTGCGCTTTACCACCCAGCGGCTGCTGAGTAACCAAGCTGTAAGAACCGGTAGAACGAGCGTGCATCTTATCGTCAACCAAGTGGTTCAGTTTCAGCATGTACATGTAACCCACGGTCACTGGACGGTCGAAGACCTCACCAGTACGACCATCGTACAAGTTAAACTGACCTGATTCTGGCAACTCAGCTAGACGCAACATGCGCTTGATTTCGCTCTCTTTCGCACCATCGAATGCAGGCGTTGCCATCGGCACACCGTTACTCAAGTTACGACCAAGTTCTAGAATCTCAGCATCACTGAAGCTGTCCAGATCTTCGATACGACCATCACCACCGTTATAGATCTCGTGCAGCAGTTCGCGGAGCTTAGCGATTTCCTGCTGTTCTTTGATAATACGGTCGATCTTATCACCAAGACCCTTGGCCGCCATGCCCAAGTGGATCTCCATGATCTGACCCACGTTCATACGCGACGGTACGCCCAGCGGGTTCAGTACGATATCAACGGTGACACCGTTTTCATCGTATGGCATATCTTCGATAGGCTTGATCGCAGAGATAACACCTTTGTTACCGTGACGACCCGCCATCTTATCACCTGGCTGGATTTTCCGTTTGATGGCTAGGTAAACCTTAACAATCTTCAGGACGCCCGGAGCCAAGTCATCGCCAGTTTGTAACTTGCGCTTCTTGTCTTCGAACTTGTCATCCAGTTGCTTCGCACGCTCTTCAAGAGACTGCTCTGCTTTCTCAAGCATGTCCGCCAGCGCTTCGTCCTGAGGCAGGATTTTGAACCACTGATCTGCAGACAATGACTGTAGGTATTCGGCAGTCAGAGTGTCGCCTTTCTTCAGGTTAGGAGCTGCATTCACAACTTGACCAACCAACGCACGATGCAAGCGCTCATAAGTAGCGCCTTTAACGATACGCATCTCTTCGTTCAAATCCTTACGGACTTCGTCGAGCTGCATTTTTTCGATGTCTTGCGCGCGTTTGTCTTTTTCCACGCCATCGCGGGTAAAGACTTGAACGTCAATAACAGTACCAGTAGTGCCGGTCTTAACACGCAAAGAGGTATCTTTTACGTCCGATGCTTTTTCACCGAAGATAGCGCGTAGTAGCTTCTCTTCTGGCGTCAGCTGGGTTTCACCTTTCGGTGTCACCTTACCAACCAGAATGTCACCCGGCTTAACTTCTGCACCGATATAAACTACGCCAGACTCGTCCAGTTTACCCAGAGCAGCTTCACCCACGTTCGGGATATCCGCGCTGATTTCTTCTGCACCCAGCTTAGTATCACGTGCCACACAGGTAAGTTCCTGAATATGGATAGTGGTTAAGCGGTCTTCCTGAGCAACACGCTCAGATAGCAAAATCGAGTCTTCGAAGTTGTAACCATTCCACGGCATAAAGGCGATACGGAAGTTCTGGCCAAGCGCAAGCTCACCCAAGTCAACCGATGGACCATCAGCCATGATGTCACCGCGCTCAATCGAATCACCAGACTTAACCACAGGACGCTGGTTAATGCAGGTGTTCTGGTTAGAACGGGTGTACTTAGTTAGGTTATAGATGTCGACACCGGCTTCACCAGCAACCGTTTCGTCATCGTTAACTTTTACAACGATACGCGATGCATCGACTGAATCGATCACACCACCACGTTTAGCAACCACACAAACGCCAGAGTCGGATGCTACTGAGCGTTCAATACCTGTACCTACTAATGGCTTCTCAGAGCGCAAAGTCGGAACAGCCTGACGCTGCATGTTAGAACCCATCAATGCACGGTTGGCGTCATCGTGTTCTAAGAACGGAATCAATGAAGCCGCGATCGACACAACCTGCTGTGGAGATACATCCATCAGGGTTACGTTAACCGGTGACATCACCGTAAATTCGTTCTGATGACGTACAGAAATCAAGTCGCCTTGCAGACGGCCAGTTTCATCCGTCGGAACCGATGCCTGTGCAATTACGTAATCGGCTTCTTCAATAGCTGACACATAGATAATATCGTCAGTAACAACACCATCAATTACTTTACGGTACGGAGTTTCTAAGAAACCGTATTCGTTAGTACGAGCATATGAAGACAAGGAGTTGATCAAACCGATGTTCGGACCTTCTGGCGTCTCAATAGGACATACACGTCCGTAGTGAGTCGCATGAACGTCACGAACTTCGAAGCCGGCACGCTCACGCGTCAAACCGCCAGGTCCCAACGCAGAAATACGACGCTTATGCGTGACTTCTGATAGTGGGTTGTTCTGATCCATAAACTGAGATAACTGTGATGAACCGAAGAATTCTTTCACCGCTGCCGCAACCGGCTTAGCGTTGATCAAATCTTGCGGCATCAAACCTTCGCTTTCTGCCATAGACAGACGCTCACGTACCGCACGCTCAACACGCACCAAACCAACACGGAATTGGTTCTCGGCCATTTCACCTACAGAACGGATACGACGGTTACCCAAGTGGTCGATATCATCGACGTTACCAATACCGTTACGAATATTGATCAGGGTACGCAGCACCTCAATGATGTCGCTCTTGTCCAACGTGCCTGAACCAAGAATTTCTTCACGGCCAATACGACGGTTGAACTTCATACGACCCACTGCAGACAAGTCATAGCGCTCGTCAGCGAAGAACAGATTCTCAAACAGAGTCTCTGCACTTTCTTTTGTTGGTGGTTCGCCAGGGCGCATCATGCGGTAGATCTCAACCAAAGCTTCCAATTGGTTGCTGGTTGGATCGGCACGCAAAGTATCAGAAATGAACGGACCGCAATCCAACTCATTGGTATAAATCGTTTCGAAATCGGTAATCTTCGCTTCAGCAAAACGAGCAAGCAATTCGACAGTTAGTTCAGCGTTAGCAGGTGCTAATACTTCGCCAGTTTTCGAATCAACAATGTCTTTCGCTAAGGCGCGACCCAAGAGGTAATCAATCGGCACAGTCAGTTCTTCGACGCCAGATTTTTCAAGCTGACGGATATGACGTGCTGTGATACGACGAGTCGCTTCAACAATAATATTGCCATCGTTATCTAGGATGTCGAATGCCGCTGTTTCACCGCGCAAGCGCGAAGGAATCAGTTTCAGCATTGCACCATCAGTCGTTAGACGATAGTTATCGTTTTCAAAGAAGGTCGCCAGAATTTCTTCGGTAGAGAAATTCAATGCACGTAACAAAATTGACGCCGGCAATTTACGACGACGGTCAATACGTACGAACACAAGATCCTTTGGATCGAATTCAAAGTCGAGCCAAGAACCACGGTAAGGGATAACGCGAGCGTTATACAACAACTTACCGGACGAGTGGGTTTTACCCTTGTCGTGGTCAAAGAACACACCAGGAGAGCGGTGCAACTGGGACACGATTACACGCTCAGTACCGTTAACAATAAAGGTACCGTTATCCGTCATCAAAGGCATTTCGCCCATGTAGACTTCTTGTTCTTTGATATCTTTGATGGCTTTGGTAGCTGATTCTTTATCATAAATAATCAGACGAACCTTGACGCGCAAAGGCGCAGCAAAGGTCACACCACGGAGCATACACTCTTTTTCATCAAACGTTGGCGTACCCAAACGGTAGCTAACGTACTCCAGCGCCGCATTCCCGGAGTAGCTTACGATTGGGAAAACAGATTTGAATGCTGCATGAAGACCGACGTCATTCCGCGCTTCCGCGCTGCCGCCTTCTTGCAAAAACTTGCGATAAGAGTCAATTTGAATTGCCAAAAGGTATGGCACATCCATGACACTCGGTAATTTACCGAAATCCTTACGGATACGTTTTTTCTCAGTATATGAGTAAGCCATCAGTTATCCCCGGACTGTTATCCTCGATTGAGCGTTGACGCCCATGGCTCAAGGACTTGCCTTGCATTTGAACCCAGCATTACGCCAGTGTGCTCACGATTTCCATAACGTGAAAAAGGCTGACGGGTAAACCCGTCAGCCAATCGCCGCTCTAGACTCTAGAGCGACATGTCTTGCTTTGCAACGAATTGCAAATTACTTGATTTCAACCAATGCACCGGCTGCTTCAAGAACTGCTTTAGCAGCTTCTGCATCTTCTTTAGAAACGCCTTCTTTAACAGCGCCTGGAGCGTTATCAACAACTGCTTTAGCTTCTTTCAAGCCAAGGCCTGTGATTTCGCGAACTGCTTTGATCACGTTAACTTTCTTATCGCCCGCACCGCTTAGGATAACGTCGAATTCAGTTTGTGCTTCAGCAGCGCCAGCGTCAGCTGCCGCAGGACCAGCAACCATAGCTGCAGCTGCAGATACGCCGAACTTCTCTTCCATTGCAGAAACCAACTCAACGATGTCCATTACAGACATGTCGGCGATTGCATTCATGATATCTTCTTTAGTCAATGACATGACACTTTTCCTAAATTTACAGGAGCACTAGCTATGAATAAGCTTTGGCTCGATAAATCATTAAAAAACGGCGTATGAATTACGCAGCTTCCTGTTCTTTTTGGTCGCGGATAGCAGCAATGGTACGAACCAATTTGCCTGCAGACGCTTCTTTCATGACGCTCATCAGACGTGCAATCGCTTCGTCGTATGTCGGCAAAGTAGCCAGCATATCAACAGAAACCATAGCACCATCGAATGCACCGCCTTTCAGTTCAAACTTGTCGTTCTTTTTAGCGAAATCTTTAAAGATACGGGCAGCCGCACCAGGATGTTCACTTGAGAACGCAATTAAGCTTGGACCAACCAGAATGTCGTTAAGACACTCATACGGGGTACCTTCAACAGCACGACGAGCCAATGTGTTACGGACAACTTTCATCCAAACACCAGCTTCGCGCGCTTCTTTACGTAGAGCGGTCATGGCGCCTACTGTTACGCCGCGGGAATCCGCAACAACAGCAGACAGAGCACCTTGAGCTGCTTCCTGGACTTCGGCGACAATCGCCTTCTTATCTTCGAGTCCTAAGGCCACGATTAACTCCTAACAAGTTAAGTTGAGCTCAGTTGAGCCAGTCTCGGTGTGACAATTCAGAATTCTGAACGGGGCCACACACTATCTACGCAGGAAATATTAAGTTGTTAATCAACCGAGGTCTCACAACAACTCCTGCGGTCTTTGACAGCTGCTGCCTGCATGTAAACATACAGCAGCAACCCCAAAGATCTTTTGGTCAATCAATGCTTTCGATTAGATATCAAGAGCAGAATGATCAACCACTAAACCAGGACCCATAGTTGTGCTTAGGGTTACCTTCTTCATGAAAACGCCTTTGGCAGAAGATGGTTTAGCTTTTTTCAGGTCAGCCAACAGTGCAGTCAAGTTGCCTTTTACTGCTTCTGCAGTGAAGTCAATCTTACCGATAGAGGTGTGGATGATACCGTTCTTATCGTTACGGTAACGAACCTGACCACCTTTGGCGTTTTTAACAGCGGTAGCAACGTCTGGAGTCACTGTACCTACTTTCGGGTTTGGCATCAGACCGCGTGGACCTAATACCTGACCCAGCATACCTACAACGCGCATTGCATCAGGAGAAGCAATAACGACGTCAAAGTTCAGGTCGCCGCCTTTGATTTTTTCAGCCAAGTCGTCCATACCCACTTCGTCAGCGCCTGCAGCACGAGCTGCTTCAGCGTTGGCGCCTTGAGTGAACACAGCAACACGCATGGTTTTGCCGGTACCGTTTGGCAGAACGGTTGAGCTACGTACGTTTTGGTCAGATTTACGGGCATCGATACCCAGATTCACTGCTACGTCGATAGACTCTTTAAATTTCGCGCCTGGCAAACCAGCCAATAAAGTAACAGCCTCTTCAACAGAATATACTTTACCTGGTTGAACTTGTTCAGCGATCAGCTTCTGGCGCTTGGTTAGCTTAGCCATTAGTTAACTCCTTCCACGTTAAGACCCATCGCGCGAGCAGAGCCAGCGATTGTACGAACAGCTGCATCCATATCAGCAGCCGTCAGGTCTTTCATTTTTACAGTGGCGATTTCTTCTAACTGAGCGCGAGTTACAGTACCGACCTTAACAGTGTTAGGACGAGCTGAACCGCTAGTTAGACCAGCTGCTTTCTTCAACAAGAAAGACGCTGGCGGAGTTTTCAATTCGAAGGTGAAAGAACGGTCGCTGTACGCTGTAATAATTACAGGAACTGGCATTCCAACTTCCATACCTTGAGTCTGAGCATTGAACGCTTTACAGAATTCCATGATGTTCAGACCTTTCTGACCCAGAGCCGGACCTACTGGCGGACTTGGGTTCGCTTTACCAGCTGCAACTTGCAGCTTGATGTAGCCTTCTACTTTCTTAGCCATGATTTACTCCTAAATGGGTATTAACGCCGCCGCAACAAAGCGGGCTTAGCTCCCCGATCACCGTAGCGATCATTAAACAGTTCTTACGCCGACTTCTCGATCTGGGTAAATTCCAGCTCGACCGGGGTAGAACGACCAAAAATAGTAACAGCCACTTGCACGCGGGACTTTTCGTAATCCACACCTTCAACGACACCGTTAAAGTCGGCAAACGGACCATCAACAACACGAACCACTTCACCCGGCTCATAAATCGTTTTATGCGTAGGCTTATCAACACCTTCCTGCACTCGCTGCAGAATGGCATCAGCCTCTTTTTGAGTAATAGGCGCAGGCTTATCTGCCGTACCACCAATAAAACCCATTACGCGCGGCGTCTGGTTAACCAAATGCCACGTCGCATCATTCATATCCATCTGCACCAAGACATAACCCGGATAGAACTTACGCTCGCTCTTACGTTTTTTACCGTCGCGAACTTCAACTACCTCTTCAGTAGGCACAAGCACATCACCGAATTGATCCTGCATATCATGCAGTTCAATACGTTCTTTCAACGCATTCTGGACGCGCTTCTCATAGCCGGAATAGGCGTGAACCACATACCAACGCATTGCCATAATTTTCTTCCTCAGCCAACCAACAGCTTAACGAGCCAACCCAACAGAGTATCCAAACCCCACAACGCCAATCCAACAAGCACAACCACCAAAACAACAATCATAGTGGTCTGCGTTGTTTCCTGACGCGTCGGCCAGACAACTTTGCGACGCTCAATGTTGGCGTCTTTCAATAGCTGCAGAAATGTTTGACCTTTGGCAGTCGTCAAAGCGACACCAGAACCCAACAACATCAACGCAACAACAGCAAGGACGCGATAAAGTAAGCCGACTTCGGCGTACATGTAATTCCCTGCGACAGCGGCGGCCAGAAATGCGAGCGCCACGAACCACTTAGCAATATCAAGTGGCATATTTACAGCTTTGCTATCGGTACTCATCACTATTCCCTAAAGCCAAAAATGGCAGCCGAAGCTGCCATCTTAAGAATTTTGGCAGGCCAGGAGGGACTCGAACCCCCAACACCCGGTTTTGGAGACCGGTGCTCTACCAATTGAACTACTGGCCTAAAGACTCTCAATCAGGGCGCCGTAAGTTACAGCACCCACATCAATTAATCAACCCTTAAAGTTGATTAAGCGATAACTTTTGCTACCACGCCGGCGCCAACTGTACGGCCACCCTCACGGATTGCGAAACGTAAACCTTCATCCATCGCGATTGGTGCAATCAGAGTAACGGTCAATTGAACGTTATCACCTGGCATTACCATTTCTACGCCTTCTGGAAGTTCACAAGCACCTGTCACGTCAGTTGTACGGAAGTAGAACTGTGGACGGTAGCCTTTGAAGAATGGTGTATGACGACCACCTTCATCTTTACCCAACACGTAAACTTCCGATTGGAAAGTTGTGTGTGGAGTAATAGAACCTGGCTTAGCCAATACTTGGCCACGCTCAACTTCTTCACGCTTAGTACCACGCAGTAGAACACCAACATTCTCACCAGCACGGCCTTCGTCTAGAATCTTGCGGAACATCTCCACACCAGTACAGGTAGTTTTGATGGTGTCTTTGATACCGATGATCGCAACTTCTTCACCAGTACGAACAATACCGCGCTCAACACGACCAGTAACAACCGTACCACGACCTTGAATAGAGAATACGTCTTCGATTGGCATCAAGAAGGCACCATCAACAGCACGCTCTGGCTCAGGGATGTACTCATCTAGAGTTTCAACCAACTTCTTAACAGCGGTTGTACCCATTTCGTTGTCATCAGTGCCGTTCAATGCCATCAAAGCAGAACCCGCGATGATTGGAGTGTCGTCGCCTGGGAAGTCATATTCTGACAACAGGTCACGCAATTCCATTTCAACAAGCTCAAGCATTTCTGCGTATTCTTCTGAGTCTGCGCCGCCGCAATCTTCAGCAAGAAGATCCGCTTTGTTTAGGAATACAACGATGTAAGGTACACCAACCTGACGAGACAATAGGATGTGCTCACGAGTCTGTGGCATTGGGCCGTCAGTCGCACCACATACTAGGATCGCGCCGTCCATCTGTGCAGCACCGGTGATCATGTTTTTTACATAATCCGCGTGTCCTGGGCAGTCGACGTGTGCGTAGTGACGTGATGGTGATTCGTATTCAACGTGTGACGTTGAAATAGTGATACCGCGCTCACGCTCTTCTGGAGCATTGTCGATACCGTCGAATGCAACGGCAGCACCGCCCCATACTTCTGAACATACGCGAGTTAACGCTGCAGTTAGAGTTGTTTTACCGTGGTCAACGTGACCGATAGTACCCACGTTTACGTGGGGTTTTGTGCGTTCAAACGCTGCCTTTGCCACCGTCATACCCTCAATAATAGAAGTAAATACTCTGGCGATCTGGTGTGCATCCTATTGATGCCGACTCGCCACTAAGGGCCGTAATCATACCCATGGCAGCGAACCTGTCAACAAATCACTGAGCTATTCAGTAAATCACTTCCCAGCAGCCGCAAAAGAGTCCACATTTGCCACTTAAGCGACCGCCGAAAGTCACTTTTTTCCTACTTATCTGAATATTTACGCGTTTCATTGCAAAAACGGCGAGAAAGTAATGAAGAAAACATGTAAAGTTACGCGCGAATTTTGTCTCTGCTAACCGAGTAACGTTATGACGGATCTGTCGAAATATAGAAACATTGGTATCTTTGCCCACGTAGATGCGGGAAAGACCACTACCACCGAGCGTATCCTTAAGCTCACCGGTAAAATCCATAAAACTGGTGAAGTTCACGATGGCGAATCGACCACTGACTTCATGGAACAGGAAGCTGAGCGCGGCATTACCATTCAGTCTGCTGCTGTCACCTGTTTCTGGAAAGATCACCGCTTCAACGTGATCGACACCCCTGGACACGTTGACTTCACTGTTGAAGTTTATCGTTCATTGAAAGTACTTGATGGCGGTATCGGCGTATTCTGTGGTTCTGGTGGTGTTGAACCACAGTCAGAAACTAACTGGCGCTATGCGAACGACTCTGAAGTTGCTCGTATCATCTTCGTAAACAAACTTGACCGCATGGGCGCAGATTTCTTCCGCGTTACTGATCAGGTTAAGAAAGTATTGGGCGCACACCCACTTATTATGGTGCTGCCAATTGGTCGTGAAGATGAATTTGTTGGTGTTGTCGACCTACTAAGCATGAAAGCTTACGTTTGGGATGATTCTGGATTACCAGAAAACTACGAAATCACGGATATCCCTGCGGATATGCTTGATGACGCACAGATGTATCGTGAGCAATTGATCGAAACAGCATTAGAAGCTGATGAAGATCTGCTTATGGAATACCTTGAAGAAGGCACTGAGCCATCAATGGAAGATATCAAGCGTTGTATCCGTCAAGGTACTCGCGATCTTATGTTCTTCCCAACGTACTGTGGTTCTGCATTTAAAAACAAAGGCATGCAGCTCGTATTGGATGCCGTTGTTGATTACTTGCCATCACCAACCGAAGTTGATCCACAAGATCTGACTGACGAAGAAGGCAATCCAACAGGTAAGCACGCCATTGTATCTACTGAAGAGCCTTTCCGCGCTTTGGCATTTAAGATCATGGATGACCGTTTCGGTGCCCTGACCTTCGTGCGTATCTACTCAGGTAAAATTGCTAAGGGCGATACCATCCTTAACAGCTTCACCGGCAAAACTGAGCGTGTTGGCCGCATGGTTGAGATGCAAGCCAATGAACGTACAGAACTAAGTAACGCACAAGCCGGTGACATCATCGCGATTGTGGGCATGAAAAACGTTCAAACCGGTCACACTCTATGTGATCCTAAACATGAATGTACTTTGGAAGCCATGGTGTTCCCAGAGCCAGTAATCTCAATTGCTGTTCAGCCTAAAGACAAAGGCTCTGTTGATAAAATGGGTATTGCGATCGGTAAAATGGTTGCAGAAGATCCAACGTTCCAAGTTGAAACTGACGAAGATTCAGGTGAAACCATCCTTAAAGGTATGGGCGAACTTCACTTAGATATTAAAGTGGATATCTTGAAGCGTACTTACGGTGTTGAATTAATCGTTGGTCAACCACAGGTTGCATACCGCGAAACCATCACTAAAGCGATCGAAGATAGCTACACGCACAAGAAGCAGTCTGGTGGTTCTGGTCAATACGGTAAGATCGATTACCGCATCCGTCCTGCCGAGCCAGGTGCAGGCTTCGCGTTCGCTTCTAAAGTGGTTGGCGGTAACGTTCCTAAAGAATTCTGGCCTGCAGTTGAAAAAGGTTTCCGTTTGATGATGGAAGAAGGCCCATTGGCTGGCTTCCCTGTTCTAGACGTTGAAATCGAGCTATTCGACGGTTCTTACCACGCTGTTGACTCCTCGGCTATCGCTTTCGAAATCGCTGCCAAAGGCGCATTCCGTCAGTCTATGCCGAAAGCAGGTCCACAGCTGATCGAACCTATCATGAAAGTTGACGTTTTCTCTCCAGAAGACAACGTTGGCGACGTGATCGGCGACCTTAACCGTCGTCGCGGTATGATCAAAGACCAAGAGCCAAGCTCTACTGGTATCCGTGTTAAAGCAGACGTTCCACTATCGGAAATGTTTGGTTACATCGGTCACCTACGTACCATTACTTCTGGTCGTGGTCAGTTCTCAATGGAATTCTCTCACTACCTACCGTGCCCAGCACAGGTAGCAGAGAAAGTTATTGCAGAAGCTAAAGCGCGTAAAGCTGCTGAAAAGTAAGCCTTACTCGCTAAAGAAAAACCCCGCCAGCGCAAGCTGAGCGGGGTTTTTTATTATCTAAAAGCAACCGAGGTACAAACTCACACCCATAAAAAAAGGCCGCCGAAGCGACCTTTCTTTACTAGCCATCTGCAATTAAGCGATAACTTTTGCTACCACGCCGGCGCCAACTGTACGGCCACCTTCACGGATTGCGAAACGTAAACCTTCATCCATCGCGATTGGTGCAATCAGAGTAACGGTCAATTGAACGTTATCACCTGGCATTACCATTTCTACGCCTTCTGGAAGTTCACAAGCACCGGTCACGTCAGTTGTACGGAAGTAGAACTGTGGACGGTAGCCTTTGAAGAATGGCGTATGACGACCACCTTCATCTTTACCCAACACGTAAACTTCTGATTGGAAAGTTGTGTGTGGAGTAATAGAACCTGGCTTAGCCAATACTTGGCCACGCTCAACTTCTTCACGCTTAGTACCACGCAGCAGAACACCAACGTTCTCACCAGCACGGCCTTCGTCTAGAATCTTGCGGAACATCTCAACACCAGTACAGGTAGTTTTGATGGTGTCTTTGATACCGATGATCGCAACTTCTTCACCAGTACGAACGATACCGCGCTCAACACGACCAGTAACAACCGTACCACGACCTTGAATAGAGAATACGTCTTCGATTGGCATCAAGAATGCGCCATCGATAGCACGCTCTGGCTCAGGGATGTAAGAATCCAGAGTTTCAACCAGCTTCTTAACAGCGGTTGTACCCATTTCGTTGTCATCAGTGCCGTTCAATGCCATCAAAGCAGAACCCGCGATGATTGGAGTGTCGTCGCCTGGGAAGTCATATTCTGACAACAGGTCACGCAATTCCATTTCAACAAGCTCAAGCATTTCTGCGTATTCTTCTGAGTCTGCGCCGCCGCAATCTTCAGCAAGAAGATCCGCTTTGTTCAGGAATACAACGATGTAAGGTACACCAACCTGACGAGACAACAGGATGTGCTCACGAGTCTGTGGCATTGGGCCATCAGTCGCGCCACATACTAGGATCGCGCCGTCCATCTGTGCAGCACCAGTGATCATGTTTTTTACATAATCCGCGTGTCCTGGGCAGTCGACGTGTGCGTAGTGACGTGATGGTGATTCGTACTCAACGTGTGACGTTGAAATAGTGATACCGCGCTCACGCTCTTCTGGAGCATTGTCGATACCGTCGAATGCAACGGCAGCACCGCCCCATACTTCTGAACATACGCGAGTTAACGCTGCAGTTAGAGTTGTTTTACCGTGGTCAACGTGACCGATAGTACCCACGTTTACGTGGGGTTTTGTGCGTTCAAACGCTGCCTTTGCCATGACCTTATCTCTCTGTCAGTGGTGTAAAATTTAGATGCACAAAAAGGCAGGCTCATGGCCTACCTTGTCGTATCAATATTGGTGCTGATACCCAGAGTCGAACTGGGGACCTCATCCTTACCAAGGATGCGCTCTACCGACTGAGCTATATCAGCGAATATTTGGAGCGGGTAGCGGGAATCGAACCCGCATCATCAGCTTGGAAGGCTGAGGTTCTACCATTGTACCATACCCGCCTATCTAGCAGGCTGGCCCGCTAACGGCTATATAGCTTTCCGGCCTACTCCGATAATCGCCGAGGCGCTTATCATTTTAAAACTGGTGGTGGGAGCTGGATTCGAACCAGCGAAGCTTTCGCGTCAGATTTACAGTCTGATCCCTTTGGCCGCTCGGGAACCCCACCAAAGTGACGCGCATTATCAGGATGAGACGACAAGCTGTCAACTCTTTTTGGCTTATTTATTATCGACTTAGCTGATAAGTCTAAGTCGACTTCAGTTAAGACACTCCACCAACTTCCACTCAACCCCATGATCACCAGCTTGAACACGTTCACGCATGCGTTCCGTGAGCTGAGCCACTTCTCGAATTTCTACCCAATATTCCAGCTGACGCTTCCCCATCTCGAGAATATCCACTGGAAATTCATAGACTTCGACTTCAGCTTTAAGTTTCTTGGCGGAATCTAGGCTGTGGAACAACCCAAGAGAGATACCTTCGGCAAGATCGCCTTGGGTAATTATGTAGCTATCAATAGAACGGCGCTGAAGTTCTTTTAGCGTTGCCATTGCAGCGGCACGATCAATACGTGGCGGTACATGAACCCAATATTCGATATCGGTTTGCTCGCCAACGCCAATGCTATTGATCATGCCTGTCAATGACAATGCCGCAGCACGAGCTTGTACATGGCGCGCATCAAGATCATCTTTATAAGGGCCAAGCACATAGCAAAGTTGACGCGGTGCTGAGCTAAATTCAGATTTAGGGGCTGGCGCCAGTGGTTGCTCGGCCTCCCCAACTAAACGCAATGTCTTGCCGGCAATAGGCGCTGCAGCGACGGTATTGGCGACTG
The DNA here is from genome assembly GCF_000355675.1 of Thalassolituus oleivorans MIL-1. Classification (NCBI taxonomy): domain Bacteria; kingdom Pseudomonadati; phylum Pseudomonadota; class Gammaproteobacteria; order Oceanospirillales; family Oceanospirillaceae; genus Thalassolituus; species Thalassolituus oleivorans. The sequence continues at coordinate 3,636,694 of NC_020888.1, forward strand.
ATTCGCTTTTCGGTTGAGCCAAGAAATACCCAGCCACCACGATATTAGCGATAACTAAACTATAGAAGATCCAGCGCATAAGGAATCCATACCATCAAATATCAAGTCTGGGCTGTAGCTAAGCCCCAAACGACCGGCCAATAATTGTCCATCACCTCCAGTAATAAGAGGTTGGTGCTCAGGGTACTCGTCCAATAAGGATTGCACCAGAGCCAGATTTTGTCGCAAAACCCCTGCAGCGACGCAGTTTAAAGTGTTCTTACCAGGGGCAGTATCTTGCTCATTTTGCTCATCTTGGTATGGACGCACGCGATCAGTACCAGTAAACAAAGCATTTTGCGCCATACGTAAGCCCGGTACGATATAGCCACCTTGATGCTGATTATCGCCCGAAAACAAATCTATCGTTAGAGCGGTTCCAGCGTCCACCACCAGCAAATCGCCTGACTGCTGAACGCGCCCACCGAGCATAGCCAACCAACGATCAACCCCTAAACGTCGAGGCTCTGGGTAGCAATGCTGAAATTGCGGCGATGACGGCAACGGCTCTTTCAGCCACTGCAAACGCTGACCGAAGATCAACTCCAACTGAGTATGCAAATCGGCCTGTTCACGCACGCTCGATACCATTACCCGCTGCGGTTGCTCCACCCAAGTTTGCAGTGCAATGTCGGCAGCATCGCTGTCACCGTAATAGCGTTCGCCGCTTAGCGTTGTCAGCCGCCACTTAACGCGGCTATTACCCACATCAAGAAGCAGGACGGACACTAAGCTCTCCTGCACTAATAATTTCCATGCCGCGTTCGGTTTTCAGCATCAATTCACCTTTGCGATTCACGCCTTTAACCAAGCCGCTAATCGTTTGAGACGGAGAAATGATATTGACCTCTTTATCGTGATAAATATCTTTTTCCGACCAATAGGTTTGCCAAGGGGCAAAGCCAGTTCGCTGAAATTCATCCACCAGCTTTAGCAATTCGTCTAGCAAGGTGGCAGCCACCTCATTACGCGATAAATTTGGATTAAGGCTACGCAATTCGGCCCAAGGCTGATCGATAGCGGCAGCATCGGCTTCGCTCAGCGATAGATTTAAACCAATACCAATCACCACTTGGCAATGACTGTTGTATTCACCCGTCACTTCTAAAAGTATGCCCGCTAGCTTACGCCCATCAGCATAAATATCGTTCGGCCACTTCAGGCCAATACTTTCGATACCTAAGCGTCCCAAAGCGCGTTCAACCGCAATCGCGGTTAGCAAACTAAGGCCTTCTAACGATGACATGCCGCCAGAAAATGACACCAGCAAAGATAAATAAATGTTCTTACCGAATGGGCTAACCCACTGACGACCACGTCGCCCACGCCCACCCGTTTGCTTTTCAGCCAACACGGCATAGCGCTTACCCATGTGGTCGCTAGCGCGTTCAAACAAATAAGAGTTGGTTGAGTTCACATCCAGCAAAACGTCGAGAATATCCAAACGCTGGCTAATGCTGCCACGAATGCGTTTAGGGTCGAGTAATTCGATGGCATCATGCAGCCGATAGCCCTTACCTTTAACCGACGAATAGGGAATATCCAGATCATCCAGCTTCTTTAATTGCTTCCATACGGCGGCACGACTAACACCGAGTGCTTCACCTAACTCTTCACCGGAATGAAATTGGCCATCCGCGAGCAAAGCCAATAATTTATTCAGCATGCCGATCCCCATAGTTGTTGGCTGCCATCTGTATAAAAACCGACTATATCAAAAGCGCAAGGAATTGAGACTAACTACCGGCACTCGACGTCGTGACGCTAGAGCCATATTTATTGCACTTCGACTTCGATTCGATCCAAACTACCCTGCTCATCCATTACAACAATATCGTGCAGCCCCGGCGTTGACGCCCGCCACCGCCACGGGTGAGTTTCCTCGCTATTACGTATGAATTGCCCATCGACAAACCAATAGCGTAGGCCAGAGCCACCCATAGCCTGTAAGTCTAACTCTGGCATCACAAGGCTTGCACCATCCCCCCCTTGGCGACTAGAACGCACTATGGTGTGGGCTTCTAAACCAATAATATGCAGGGGCGCGGTGGATACCGGCACACGATCTTGGCAACGTGGATCAAGCGCTGGTACTTGTTGCGCATAACGCCAGCTCGGCGTAATCCAAGGTTCTAAATTGCGAGGCCAAAGTGCTACTTCAAGTGACTGGCGCTCACTGACATTGCAGTAACCATCCACCCGCAACTGGTGCTCACTAATTGCTAAAGTTAAGGGATTGCGGGCAAAACCATCCACCGTGGCGTCGATGAGTGTCGGTGGCACTTGCTGACGCACCAATAACGCATCGCGTTGTTGATGGCATTGATTACCGGGTGTCGCCGCTGCCAATTGCCCCAGCGGCCAACAAATTGTGGCCTTACTAACATCTACTGGCTGTGGGAAATTATCTGGATGCGGGTCGAGGCGATCAAATACTTGAAACAATACCGGTAGCGCGGTTATCGCACCGTACTGACCCGGCGACGGTGTACCATCAGGACGACCAAACCAAACACCAATGGTATAACGCGGGGTAAAACCCACAGCCCAAGCGTCGCGATAGCCGTAACTTGTACCAGTTTTCCAAGCAATGCGATGACCCTGTCCTTCAATCGAATCGCTACGAGCACGATCAGGGCGTGGACTGCGCAACATATTACCAACCACATAAGCACTAGCGGGCGACAACAACCAACGCGAGGAATCCGCGACCAGTGGCAATAAGCTCTGTGGTTCGCGCACTAAGCCCTGATTGGCCAAGCCGCCGTAAAGTTGCACCAACTGCCACAAGGACAAACCGCCACCACCCAATACTAAGGCGAGATTGGGTTCAGCAAATGCCGGTAATTCTATGCGCACACCGGCACTAGCCAAGGCGTTGTAAAGCACACTTGGGCCTAACGCTTCCATTACTTGCACTGCGGGTAAATTGAGTGAACGACGTAACGCCTCAGAAGTTGAAACTGGGCCAGAAAATGTACCGGTAAAGTTATCCGGCTGATATTGGCTAAATTGCCGTGGTACATCACGCAATAAACTTTCGGAATGAATCAACCCTTGCTCAATCGCCAGGCCATAAACAAAAGGTTTAAGTGTTGATCCCGGCGAGCGCTGGGCCTGCACCATATCCACTTGGCCAACGCGGCGACTGTCTAAAAAATCAGCCGAACCAAGATAAGCACGCACTTCTGCGCTGGCATTATCCATCACTAAAATGGCGGCAGAATGCTGACTCGGAAAGCTTTGAATAAGCGCCTGCAAATAATCCTCTAACTGCCACTGCAACTCAGCGTCTAAGGTGCTGTGTACTATGGCGGAATTGGGTCGTTGCGAACGTGCCCAGCGCGAAAATATCGGCGCTAACATCGGCGTCTGCGGTGTATCGGCAAGCACCGGCTCAAGCATGGCTTGCTGCAAAGCCTGTGCGCTTAGAACACCAAAATCGAATAACCGCTTAAGCACTTTATCGCGGTATAAGCGCGCACGTTGTGGGTGACGGTCCGGACGTAAACGTGACGGTGCCTGTGGCAATACGGCCAGCAAAGCGGCCTCGGCTTGGCTGAGTTGCGCGGCCGGTTTGTCTAAATACTGGCGACTCGCCGCTTCCACACCTTCAATCGTGCCGCCCATCGGGGCGTAATTAAGATAGAGCGTGAGAATTTCATTTTTGCTGAAATGCCATTCCAATTGCAAAGCGCGCAGCATCTGTGTGGTTTTACCGAGCACCGTTCGATCATGAGGATAAAAACGTCGTGCCACCTGCATGGTTAATGTAGAACCACCGGATACCACACAATGGCAGCGCCAGTTTTGCCAAGCTGCGCGTAGTAGCGCGGCAGGATTAATTCCGGGGTGCGAATAAAACCAACGGTCTTCGTATTCCAGTAGCGCTTGAATATATAGTGGCGAAACCTCTGACAAGGCAACGGGATAACGCCACACCCCGTCGTAATCAGCAAAGGCACGCAGAGGGCGGTTATTGCGATCAACAACCAACTGCGCAAAATCCGAACGTTGACCGAACGAAGCAGCGTTCAGTCGTGGAACATCCATCGGAAATAAGAGATCCAGTAATAACGCAATTAAAATAACTATCGCGAAAACTAATACGCCGAGCTTTAACGCACGGCGCCTCAATCCAGTTACTACAATTACTTTATCGCTTCGCGTCATTAAGGCTCGATATTTAAAATATCGGGAGTTTTACCAATCGCACGAATACTTGGATTGTACATATCCTCAAGCAAAGGCGCGGGCACTTGATAATGACCCGGCGTAACGGCACGCACTAAATAGTACAAACGATTAGTACGATAGTGATTCAAATCGACCGCAGCAACATAACGATCATCGCGGAATTCTTCATGCACTATCTTTGCATTTTGCCATTCACTAAGTGGCTTACCTTGTAAGCTGAGTTCATCTAATTTTTTACTGCTGGAGAGATTTTGATTTTCCAGCTCTAATCCTGCGGGTAATAAATCGACCAACAGCATATCTGGATGGCGCTTTTGTGCCGTTAACTCTACCTGTACCAGCATCATGTCGCCGACTTTCATATTTAAGGCACCGTCGACAGGAAAAATAGGTTCACCCGCTAAGCTAAAATAACGGCGCTCTAAAGTACTGCCATTGGCCTCTGGCTTTGGCGGGGTATTCGAAATGCCTTGAGTTTGTACTACCGCAAGTATTGGTTTATCACCGCTATTCACTATCGCCAAACCATCGCTCAGCTCCGGTCCGTAATGTACTTCAGCAAATTCACCGACTTGCTGCAAGGTCCGTTGTAAGCCTGCCAGCTCCAACCTTGCCTGCCAGCTTTCACCTTTGGTTTGCGCTAATTGCAAGGCGGCCATAAATAGAGCATTACGCTCTTGGGTGCTTAAATAGCGATGTTTACGCACAGATTCAGCAAGACTGGCAGCTAATGTCATTGCGTAACTTTGCTCAATATTATGAGTTAATAATAAGGTTACAATTTTCGCATCATCACGAATATCCGAACCATAATCACCCAAATAGAAATTACTTTCTCGTGGCGCATTTTTCATCGCTGTTAATAATTCAGCGGCTAATGCTTTATCGCCCTGAGCGTCCGCAGCTAAAGCTAAATGCAGTAATGGCAAGGACGATAAATCTTTTGGACGTTCTTGAGCCAAACGACGAATATCAGCCAAAGGCGCACGTTTATGACGACTTAAAACATAGGCGGCATAAGCAGTATATGTAGGGCGATATAAATCGGGACGTCCACTCCAGCGCTCTTGCATCGTGCCGCGACCACGCACGTATTCTTTCAAACGATTAAGTGTTTGCTGCATAACATCTTTAGGTACGTCCACTCCTTGATCAATCGCATCCGTTAAAAAATCACCGGCATAAGCGGTTAACCAATGCTGCTCGTACGTGTCATTACTCGACCACAAGCCATAGCCACCATTCACTTTTTGGCGCGTCACAACTCGCCTCAATCCTTCGATCAAACTCTTTTCACGCTGCCCTTGAGGTAAAGGCTGAATGATTTTTGCGGCTTTTTTCTCGCTAATATACAACCATGGATATGTCGAACTAATCGACTGCTCTAAACAGCCATAAGGGTAGTGGAATAATTCACGTAATTGATTCTTAGGGTTTAAATTAATTTGATTATTAATGCTAACGCTGACACCCAAGGTTTCAGGTAGCCAATTCCCCATAGCCGCAGGTGATAAATGGTAGGACTCACCAGCATTCAGTAGCCGATTGTATTGCTCTGTTTTTGCCGGATTCGCAGCGCGAGTATTTAATTGCCAATGGCGTTGCAATACCTCACCGGATTCGTCCGTTAATTGCATAGCGATATCAATCGCACCCGCAGGATAACTGCCTTCCACAGGTAAAATAATGGTCGTTCGCGCGCCATCGCTCAAAACCAGATCTCGCTGAATCGAATTGCCGACCGCAGCGCCACTGCTACTTAATTGCAATTTAAACGTTTGATCTTTACCGCTCAAATTACTGACATCTAATGCCACTTGGGATAAATCACCCATGGCTAAAAAGCGTGGCATAGATAGCTGCGTAACGACTGGCGCGGCAATTGTCACTTCTTGCTCAGCCATACCAAAGCGAGTGTCATCAAACGCTATGGCCATTAAGCGCACTCGGCCATTAAAATCAGGCAACGTAAATGAAATATTGGCTTTACCATCGGTCACGGTTACTAAGCCGCTAAATAGCGAGACGATTTGCACTTCTGCACGCGCTTTATCGCCACCGCGACTTAACGCTGGCGCATCGCCACCGAAGCGTTGACGCGCTAAAGGATTACGATTGAGGCTAATTAAGCGGCTGTACATATCGAACATATCGACACGATAAGCGCGTGGTTCAAAAAAGTACTTAAATGGATCCGGGGTTTTAAAATCAGTAATAGATAAAATACCGACATCAACCGCAGCCAACGTCACCCAAGCTTGCTGTATTGGCTGCCCCTGCTTATCCGCCACGTCAACAGCAACAGATACCTCAGTATTTGGTAACCAAGAGGCATCTTCAGGAAGAGTTACGGTTAATTCCCGCGCGCTACGATCCAACGGCAAATGAATAATACCGACCGAGCGCGTTGGAGTAATGCGTTCTTGCTCATCGGCTGATTGCAAGTGCAACGCGGTAATATGAAGATCATGACGCGCCCAATCGGCACTAATCGGAATATCCACCGTCGTACCTTCGGCCGGTGATTCGACGCGGCGCATCCATAATAAATGATCGCTCTCGACCATCACCAAAGTATGACCTGCGGCTGGCGGCACAATTCGCAACTTAGCCACATCACCAGCACTATAACCAGAGCGATCGAGTGCCAATACAACCTGATCTGGCGCGGCACCTTGCTCAGCATCACTCGCTTGCGACCAGCGACGATACCAATTTTCGCCCGCACTAAATTCATAGCTGGTTAGAATATTGCTATCAGGGTCACTCACTTCAATACGGTAATCCCCCCAATCGACTGGGAATTCAATGTTCGTCGTTTCACCCGCAGTAATCGCCGAAGTTAACGTTAACTCGGTAAATTCTTGGGCGGTGTCGTCCATGTACCAACCGTCGCTACTAGAAAAACGCCAATGATAGCGATGGGTACGATTAATTAAGCGTACGGTCAACTCTGCAGCAGCAAGTTTCTCTTGGGCTTGGTTTGTACGAATCAATTCGAATTGCGCCAAGGTTCGGGCTTTAGCACGATCTTTAAATAATGGCCGCACTCCTATCATGGTATCGGCAGGAATAACGTTGGCACTATAACGACGCACTACTGGGCGACCGCCACTTTCAAACAGGCTGCCTGTTAGAGTGACTTTTAACGGTGTTGCAGTATTCTGCCAACGCGACGCTACAACCAGATCCAGTTTTCCATCTTTATTTAATTCTTTGTCATCGTAGTCAAAATTTATTCGGTCCGTGTCAGTACCCGCATTACCGAATGAGAAATCAGCTAATTCAGCAAATGGATGTGGCTCTGGACGAATACGTATTGCTGCCGAAAATTTATTACCACTTGCGGGGGCGCCGTATAAATATTCACCCAAAACGGCAACACTCATATCATCCGACTTAGCCAGCAGTTTGGCTGGCTTGCCTTCGTTATAAGTAATTTTCAGCCGCTCAGGCATAAAGTCTTCCACTTTAAATTGGAACGACTGAGCAGCAGAGGCACCCTCGACCGTTAAGCGCCAATTACCGGTTTGCGCGTCATCACCTAGAGCATAACGCCATTCGTAATAACCCGGTGCCGACGGTTGCCATGCGAAGGTTTTTATCTTTTGACCATCGGGGCGAAATAAACTGGCTTGCAGTGGGCGAGCTGCTAATGGTTTGCCATCGTCGTTACGTAATAAAGCCGATAAAACAACTTCGTCGCCCCCTCGGTAAATGTCTCGTGGGGTATAAATAAATAACTCTTCTTCACGATAATCACGCGAAGACAAATGAAACTCCGACAAATCTAATGCAGCTGTACTCAATGGTAAAATACTGGTGGCATCGCCTTTAGTGACGACAAGCAGTTGTCCATGCTTCGGCAACTGAGCAACATTCACCACGCCGCTTGCACTACTGGATGCATCAAAAGCAACAGAACCATTGTCGTTATAGATACGCACATCGGCACCCGCAATCGGGCTTGGGGAATTTAAATCAGAAATGTAAATATCAAAGCTGTTTTTATACTGGCGAACGTGAACACCAAGGTCCGTGACCATAAAATAGGTAATCGCGAACTGGCTATCATACTGCCCCGGACGCGACATCACCGCGACATAAACACCCGCTTGCTGCAGAGCGGCGACATCCTGAATCGGCAAGTTCATTTGACGGCGTTTGTTGCGTTCAGTCGTCAACGTAAATCGGCCTTCGTGTATCAAAGATGCAAAGGTTGGAATGGTATCCATCCAATAATAAGGACGACTAACGCTATTGCCGATCCAGTTCATCATGGCTTTTTCTTTGCCCGGTTCAACGCGAAAAAAGCTCACATTTGCTTCGGCGACATTCAGAGCATAAATCGGTAAGCCAGAATGCAAACCTAAAGGGAGAAAGTGGCCAGAACTGGCAAACGACACACTCGGCGCAATAGAGCCAATATCGATATCAGCCGTATGCGGCTGCATCAAGCTAACACCCGTCAGTCCAACTAAGCCTGGCTGCACCGTCACCCGATAACGAGTATCTGGATCGATTTGAGTAAAGTAAGCATGACGGGCATCAGGGGCTAATATCCACTGGCCCGAGATCACCTCGGCTACATGCTCTGCCTCAGAGGCCTGATCACTACTATTTTTAATTAGCCGATTAACACGTAAAAACGATTGAAAATCACGTTTTGGATCAAGTGGAGCAGAAAAAGTGACTGCTAGTACGGTGCCGTCATCATAAGTACCTTCGGCAATCAAGGCGACTTCAAGTGGCATACCTTGGTACAGGGAAGGATCTATCGGCTCATTAATAGGGCCGCTAGTGTCATCGGTCGCCATAGCGTTGGGGCTAGCCGTAGACGTTTGCCCAGCTGTCGCTTCTGATTTGTCATCTTGGCAGCCATATAGACTCAACAATGCTGGAATTAATAGTGCGAACGATAATGAACGAAGGTTTAACATGGAAACAATCCTTTGCTAGGAGACGGCAGTATATAGAATCAAAACGTCAGCGCGAGTATGGTGAGAATATGTAACTTTGCGCCGCTTTCAGGTTTATTACACAAACTTGTTACGCCTTACGCTATGCTTATTTTTCTGTTGCAATGGTTATCGCTCCATTTATGAGATTACTACCCCTGCTTTTCTGCCTTATGATTCTCATGCCAGCGGCACAGGCGACAGAGTATCTAGTGCAGTCAACGCGTACGAATTTTGACGGCAGTCACCGTTACTACATCGATTTGTTAAACAAAGTCATGGATGCGAGTGCCGACAAGTACGGTGCCGCCACGATTGCAGAAAGCCCAAATAACTTTAGCCAAAATCGTGGATTCCTAGGGCTTGAAGATGGTTGGATTGATATCTTTTGGGCCGGTTCCACTACTGAGCGCGAAAAAAACAGTCTGCCCATTCGTATTCCGCTTTACGCAGGATTGCTAGGGCGGCGAGTACCCGTTATTCGCCGTGGCGATCTGACTAAATTTCAGGATATTCGTGAAGAAGCGGCACTAAAAGCCCTCACGGCCTGTCAAGGCGATCAATGGCCAGATTCTGACATATTAGAAAGCGCGGGCTATACACTTGAACGTGTGCACAAGTTTGAATTGATGTACAACATGCTTCGAGCAGGACGCTGTGATTACTTTCCTCGAGCAATAACGGAAGTCTATGCCGAGATAGAGGGATACGGTGGTGATGATTTAATTGTCTTCGATCATATTATTATTTCCTATCCGTTTCCGATGTACTTTTTTGTCGCCAAAGACAACGTAGCACTGGCCGAGCGCCTGACATATGGCTTAGGTAAAATGGTGACAAGTGGTGAGTTGCGCAATTTTTTGCAAACACACCCGACGACCAAAGATGCCTTCCCCTTAACTCGCTTCGACGATGCTTTGATTTTTGATTTGCCGAATATTTCTCTGCCGAATACAACTCCCATTAATAATCCAAAGTTGTGGATTCCCTTTAAATAGTTCGTTGTTGTGCTGTTGGCAACATCCATGTTGCCATTACCACCCTTCAATTTTCGTTAAAACTGCGCAGCAAACGCTAACTGAAAGCCACGTCCAGGTTGCGGTACAGTGTTTTTAACGAACGAGGTGTGATATCGCACCACTTCATCCAATAAATTGGTACCTTTTAAATCTAATTGATATTCCACCGTAGGTAGATACCAGCGATAACCAATGCCAGCATCTAACAGCTGATAGCTAGCGGTTGGGATTTCGCCATTATCGGCTAAACGATTTTGCTCCGCATTATGTATCCAATTAACAAACCCCTGCCAATGCAAGGCTTGATAATTAACCCCAGTGCCTATTCGGTCGCTAGGCATACGCGGTAAATTTCCACCGTCAACTAACTCAGCACGCACCCGATCGGCCATTGCCGTAAGTTGCCACTGCGGCGTAATGGTGTAACCAACAGTCACTTCACCACCGCGCAACACGGCATCGTCTTGGATAAATTGATAAGCCGGTAAATCATCCACCAGCACGATATCAGTACCTGTTAATAAAGCCTGCTGATAGATAAATTGGTCTACCCGATTTTGATATAGGCTGACGCTTCCGGTCCAACGCCCGACATTGCGACGTACAGAAACATCCAAATTATATGAGTGCTCTGAATCTAAATCAGGATTACCAATTTCGTACGTCAGAGTGGATTCATGCGCACCGCAAGAAAACAGCTCTTCTGCATCCGGCGCACGCAAAGCCGATGTTGCCGAAATCGCTAACTGCCAGCTGGCATCAATATCGTACAGAGCACCAAGGGAGGCGCTCGTATTACCAAACGTTTTATTTTGATACGCGTCTAAGCCAAAGCCGCAAACACTGTTAACGTCATCTGGAGTTTGTGGTGAGTGCTGAACTCGGTCCCAGCGCGCTCCGGCACTCAGAGTAACGGCACCAAAGTTGCGTTCGGCCAACCAGAAGACCCCTATCTCGTTGGTTTGAGTCGATGGCACGAGTGCCTCTTCACCCATGGCGGAAAAGTCGGTTTGCGAACCTTGCAGCCCCACTGTCTGTTCGATACTTCTAATCGGCGTTAGGGATAGTGCTACACGCGACTCTATTGCTTCTTTAGCAAAGGTGGTTGGCCCATGCTCTTCATGATCAGGCTCCGCAACAGCCGCATCATCATGCGCTTCTACATGGCCTTCGCTATGTTCGTAATCCGTCCACGCTAAATCGAAATTAAGATTAGTGACCCCCGGAAGCGGATCACTGGCTTTGGCGTCTAAAGCAATACGAAGCTGCTTTAGATTCACTCGGGCAACGCCCTCTTCATCAGCTGCCGCCGCAGGATCAAGTACCGCTTCTTCGTCGCCATGATCATGCCCGGGCAAACCAAACCGGCTAGTAAGGCGACTGATATTTAAACCGGTCGAACCAGTATCAAAGAAATAACGCCCACCAGCACTCAACTGACGGTTGTATTCAATATCGCTGTTGTCTAAACGACTCGACTCAGCATCGTGGTATTCCAACACACCATCGTCATTATGAATTTCACCAGCTTTTCTCGGCACGCGATAATCGTCACTGCGTAATTGACCTGCGCCGAAGTTCCAACCCCAGTCGCCTTGACGACCTTGTTGATTGAGACGAATATCTTTACCGCGATTAACCGTGTTGTAGCCCAAGTTAATCTCGGATTCGACCCCCTCTTCCTGCGGCTCTGCAGCAACCACATTGACCACACCACCAAAAGCCCCACTACCGTAAAGTAAGGTTGCAGGCCCACGTATTACTTCAATTTGTTGTGCTGTGTTGGTTTGCACACCGACGGCATGATCAGGGCTTACCGTTGATGCATCTACAGCCTTAAGACCATCCTGCAATATGCTGACACGGCCACCCCCTAGCCCACGAATAACAGGTCGGCCGACCGCACTACCAAAACTGCTGTTATGGATGCCCGGCTGCTGGCTCAGGGTTTCACCCAAGGACGTTGCACGAGCTCGCTCTAGATCATCGTCAGATAAAACAAACACCGGCTGCGCAGAATCGGTGGCTGAAGCATTATTGGGCAATGCTGTGACTGTAATGGTTTCTAATTCGATGGCGTTATCGTGATCTGGAGCATTGGCATCGGCATAAGCCAATACAGAATTTGCCAATAGCAAAGGCAAGCCCACTGTATGAATAACAGGAGCACGGAAAAAAGGACGCATGCGTCTTCCTCTAAAAAAACTAAGTCAATGATTTGAATGTAATAACTAGCGTGACGTTAGTTCGCGGTAGGAGGTCCGCGATTTTGAGGAATAACACGCACTTCGCCATGGGTTGGCAATAGTGGCGCTAAGGGCTCTGGCGTTTTATCGAGAATTAAAGTCGGTAAAGCAATCGCTAGCGGGATTAAGCCACCACTATCGGCAGCGGTTAAGCACAACTCGCAGTGCTCGCCAATCGCGTGGCCCACTAACTCCTCGTGCAGCGTTTGCATACTGGCCATCATAATGACCAGAGTGCAGAGCATTAAAGCAAGAGTGGAACCGGATTGGCGTGGCGGCATAGGAAACTGTTATAAAGTTACAATTTGGCTATAGTTTGCCCAATTTATGCCAAAGGGTAAAGCGCCATGCGGTAAAGTCAGGCGCTTTTTCTTAATTTTCGACGTCTTTTAAACGCGTATTGAAGTGATGCTCGATTGCTCGATGAACTTCTTTGGTAGTCGGAGTCCGTTCGGTGTGTACCAAAATCAGCAGCGACTGTGCATGGATGTGAGACTCACCATCCGGGTGCGTTTCAACATGGCCGTCTTTCGTAACATAGGCCAGCGGAGTACCTAAACTCGCTTGCACAATAGCCGTTACCACATCAGCCCAACGCTCACCTTCCAACCACACAGGATAACGTACCGTATGGTCGTTAGCATGAGTAAACATATCCTCAATCAACAGCTCAGATCCTGGAGCAACCATGGCACGCACAATGATTTCGGGATACGAACGAATGGGTCGCAACAAGGCACGGATATCGAGTGCTTTTAAACGTGGGCGATTAAAATCATCAACGCATTCAACAATCGTTTTGTGGCCAAGGTGTAGCTCGAATAAACGATGCGAAACATCAAAGGTATAGCTGTCGCTGTCGGCAGAGTATTCGTCTCGAGCCAAGACAACAATATGCGCAGCACGCTTCGCACCGGCACGATCCAAATCTTCAGGACGACTAGCAAGTCCAGTCACATGCACAACGCCTAACTGACGCAAACTATCGGGCAAGCCATCGGTAAAGTCTTCATTCAGCAGCATAATCGGCGTGTCGTTAAATTCACCGCATTCACGAATTTGCGAAATCATGCGATGAAAATACGACTCTCGATTGTATTTAGGGGCATTGATAATGAGGATGTGATCAGCCATGTTCCAGTCCCAGTGACCGCTACGAATGCGTTCGCGGCGTGCAATTCGATAATCGGCATAATCACTAATGAGCAAGGTCATCACGGTTATGCCACAGATAAACATCAAGATAATGGTAGAAAGCTGGCCTGCAACCGTAGTCGCAGAAGTATCACCATAACCAACCGTCGCTAAGGTTGTCATGGTTAGCCAAAATCCATGCCAAGGCGACATGCCTTCGAACAGCACCATGGCACTCACGTGCAGCAGCACAAACAAACACAACACCAACATGGTTCGCACAATGCTGCGCATGATATTGCGGTCGGTTTGATAGACCGCTTGGCGTACGCGCTTACGTTGGCGCACAAAACGGGTGAATTTATTCATGCCGCCATCATAAACTGCCGCGAGCCACACAGCCAACGTGCAAAGAAAAAGTTGTAACAACAGCGCGAATTCATGCCAATGTCAGATATCTAGGGCAAAGTAAGTTAAACTGCCTTCGGTTTTACATTTCCAAATTAGAGAGTCCACATGGGTTACCACATTTACGGCATCGGCAACGCGCTGGTCGATAAAGAGTTTGAAGTTGACGACGCCTTCTTTGCCAAGGCTGGCATTGAAAAAGGCATGATGACATTGATCGAAGAAGATCAATTGGCCAGCATGTTGGCGACGTTGCAAGCCGAGTATGGCTTAAAGAAACGCGCCTGTGGCGGCAGCGCTGCCAACACTATTATTGGTGCTAGCTACTTCGGGGCCAAGGCTTACTACACCTGCAATGTCGCCAACGACGAAGCTGGTGAATTCTATGTGGCCGATATGCAGGCGGCCGGTGTCGACACCAACATGAACGGCCCACGCGACGAAGGCGTGACCGGAAAGTGCCTTGTAATGGTAACCCCAGACGCCGAACGCACGATGAATACCTATTTAGGTATTACCAGCGAACTACATCAAAAGCACATTGATGAAAACGCTTTAGCGCAATCTGAATATGTCTACATCGAAGGCTACTTAGTCACATCTGAACTATCGCGCGAAGCCGCTATTCGTGTGCGTGAGCTAGCCCGTCAAAATAACGTCAAAGTAGCGATGACTTTCTCTGATCCTGCCATGGTGCAGTTCTTCAAAGAAGGCATTACCGACATGATAGGTACAGGTGTCGATTTATTGTTCTGCAACGAACAAGAAGCCAAGTTATTCACTAATACTGATGATATCGACGCCGCGATCGAAGGCTTGAAAAAAGTCGCCAAAACCTTCGCCATTACGCTTGGCTCAAAGGGCGCTGTCGCCTTTGATGGCGAGCAATTACACACCATTGCGCCGCACAGCGTTACTGCTGTCGATAGTAATGGTGCTGGCGATATGTTCGCAGGTGCCTTCTTGTATGCCATTACTCACGGCCATGATTTTGCGGCTGCAGGCCGCTTAGCCAGTGCCGCATCTGCACAAGTAGTAAGCCAATTTGGACCACGTCTAAATGCTGAACAGCACGAACCGCTAAAACAGCACTTGGCCTAATGAAAACAACCAGCGGCGAGCAACTCGCCGCTGGTTATTTTTTAAACAATTCAAACGCACGTTCCGATTTCAGTCCCCCGCTTAATGTTTATTTGCCACTTATCCGAGTGGTTATCCACAGAATCTGTGGACATCTTCATGATTGGGAAACGTTCTTTTAGAGAACTGTCTATTATCGCAAAAAACGTCAAAACATTAACAAAATCATCAATATAGCTTGGCGGAATTTTGTCGCCTTGCACGTCGTTTATCCACTCAGGCAAGCTGTGAAAATTCGTCAATTTTGATTACACACAAGATAACCCCGTCGCGCCCACAGCTTATACACACCTTCCTGTGGATACATGTGGATAACAAAAACGTGATCTTGATCACTGCTTATAACTTGCTGTACGGCGACAATTAGCTTTACTGAATACATATTCAGATTAAGGGTCATGCATGACGAAATTTCAGCGGATAGCACTACCTGTGCTTCTGCTAGGGCTGGGGTTGGGATTTTGGCGTAGCGAAGCCTTTTTAACCGTTGCCGCTGGTGTGGCCGTTTTTCTATTTGGCATGATGTCGCTGGAGCGTGGATTTCAGAGTCTTAGTGGCGGCTGGATGGAACACTGGCTTCAACGCTTAACCAATAGCACTGGGAAATCCGTTTCGTTAGGTGTCGTGAGCACCTCCCTAATGCAATCCAGTTCACTGATATCGCTATTGAGTATTTCCTTCTTATCCGCAGGATTAATTTCACTCAGCAGTGGGCTGGCCATCATATTTGGGGCTAACTTAGGCACGACCTCTGGCGCATGGCTGATCGCAGGGTTCGGCTTGAAAGTTAATTTATCCGATCTTGCATTACCTCTACTGGTGTTCGGTATCGTACTGCAACTACAAAGCCGCCCCTCATGGCGTAGCCTTGGGCACTTATTAACTGGGATTGGCTTTCTTTTTCTTGGCATTCAGTTCATGAAGGACGGCTTCAGCAATTTGCAAAGCCAAATGCAATTAACCGCGATGCCTTTTCAAGGTTTTACCGCTCTTCTGCTATTTACCGGCTTAGGCATCATTGCCACCGTTGTTATGCAGTCAAGTCATGCGACATTAATATTGATACTCACCGCTCTAGCTCATCAACAAATTCACTATGAGGATGCACTTGCTGTCGCTATCGGCGCCAATATTGGCACCACAGTCACGGCCATCCTCGGCAGTATTAGCGCTAATGCAGCGGGTAAACGCTTAGCGCTAGGGCATGTTGTTTTTAATCTCGTCACCGGCCTTGTTGCGCTCCTCGCGCTGCCTATTCTAATACCTGTGGTCGAACTGCTGGGTAATGGCTTGGGCATAGCAGCAGACAACTACACCTTACGTCTCGCCTTGTTCCATACGGTCTTTAATACCTTAGGGGTAGCCATCATGCTGCCGCAGTTAGAACGCCTAACAAAGTGGCTAGAAAAACGCATTCCTGCGGATACGATTTCGATAAAAGTACCGCGCTACCTTAACGATGCAGCGCTAGAGTCCGCTCTGGCGACAACCAGCGTCACGCGCCAAGAAAGTCAGCGCCTGACACGTCATGCCTTGGATATTGTATTACGAGCGTTAGATTGGGAGCCGCGCAGCTCTCATACCGAATCGCTTCTACCACCCGCAAAAGAATTCACTGAAAAACAAATCGACGATGCTTATCACAACCGCATCAAAACGCTCTACAACGCCATCGTGCGTTTTATTAGCCTTGCTCATAAAACGCCTGGCACAACAGAGCTTGAGCCCCTCAGGCAGTTTCGCTCTGCGACGTATCACATGGTCGAAGCAGTTAAAACATCAGGTCAACTGCATGGTAACTTATACCCAGCGCTTCACGGTCGTCACCACACTTTGCACGCAGCTTATGAAGCCCTACGCCAAGACATCCGTCAGGTGATTACATTACTCGAAAACATTATTGCCAAAAGCACCAATGAGCCGAGCGCAGCGGCCAGTTTCTTCAATGATTATTTGCTGGAATTAGAACACCAGAAATTACGTCTTGATGATGCGCACGAGCGGGCAGATAGTGAAACCGAACGTATGATTCGTGAACATATAGTGACACCGGCACAAGCAACATCACTAATGAACGATCAAGGCTACGCGCGCCAAATAGCCTTGAGCTTGATTAGCGCAGGGCAGGCACTTATTTTGGCTCAGCTACCGCAGACATCCAAAGCACAAACTATGATTCAGCTCAGTGACGAAGATGTAACCCAAGTTCGCCAAACTCTCGCCACGGATGCGAGCGAGGAACCAAGTAATGAAGCTTGAAAAAATAGTGCAGAAAATAGCGAACTTTATGAGTGATGACGCGCGCGGAGTGTCTCGACGAGCCATCAAACAAGTCATAAAAGGGCTTAAAGAAAAACAACTTAAGCTCGAAGCACACAGTATTGATTTAGAACTAAGCGAAGAAGAACGCCAAAACGCGCGAGAAAAATTGGCCATCGTTAAGGTACAGCAAGAAAAAGCCGAGCAGCTACTCAGCAATAAGAAAAACAATAGTACAGATTAGCCCGCTTCTTTTACCCACTGACGCTCACGCTGCAATAAAAACTGCTTACGCTGAACACCCCATCGATAACCTGATAGCTCGCCATTTGAGCGCACCACTCGATGACAAGGAACCAACACCGCCAACTTATTCGCCGCACAAGCACCGGCCACCGCACGAACTGCCGCTGGCGCACCGATTTGCTCTGCCAACGCCGAATAACTTACTGTTGAACCAACCGGAATATGCTGCAAAGCACTCCAAACACGACGCTGAAACTCTGTACCACGCATTTCTAACACCGGTAATGCCGATAATTCTTGGGGTTGCTCTAGGCACCGAATAACCTTACCAATGCGCGTAGCCAAGCGCCCATCATCCTGACGAATGCGCGCAGCAGGAAACGACTGCTGTAATTCATTTAAGAGCGAACTACGATCATCCCCCACCAAAATTGCACAAATAGCGGTATCAGAACCCGCCACTAGAATTAAACCCAGCGAGGACAAACCCCAACCATAATCCAGTAGCTCTGTGTGTGATGTATTCATGGTCTGCCATCCTTCTAAAGACGTGAGCACACGTTACTCCTTTCAACGACGACAAGCGACCGCCGCCAGAGAACATCCTATTCCACTGAAGAAACAACCGACAGAAGCGGACATTTTTAATAATCGCGGAAGTGTAACAATGGGGAATGACAAGATGGTGACCAAATCCTTACGTCGAAATTATAAATACAAAAAATAGAGATTGATTTTCACAATAACTGATTTACACCACGACACAACCTGCTGCTTTAGTAGACGTTTTTAATACCCAGTTACTGAACAATTAGTAACCAATCAAAAAGTAAAGAGCTCGGAGCAAATATGTACCTAAATCAACTTCCCTTTAAAACAAGCATACTCGCGATAGCCGTCACGTTGACAGCATGCGGTGGTGGCAGCTCATCCGGCGGTAGTACGCCTTCCGGACTAGCAAGCAATAATGCTGGCACTGCAGTTATGAGCGCTAAAGGTGGTAATGGGCAGCACAATAGTGGCGACGGTGGTGATGTCACCATATATAAAAGCTATAGCGATGCTCCTTTGAATATTACTGTCAACGGGATCCCTGATGCATCTTATGACCTGCTCAACAGCGAGGTCCAGCTTGGAACAAATCCTGCGACAATTTCGGCTGATACTACTATTTCAGCTGACACCTCGAGTTTTAACGCCGCATCCGCGGGAACACTCTATTTTTATAATCAACGCATCTATCGCTATGATGGCGCCGTTGACGATGTCGATGCTCCGATACTTGGTAAACGAACAACTATCATTACCGGCTTACAAGTGGCCGCGGGGACAACGCTATCTTTAGAATTTACTAACACGTCAAATTCATTGTACTTCTTCAATGACGTTCAGAACGACGGAACAATTAAAGTCCTTGCGGAAGAAGGTGACAGTGCCGTTCGTAACCTTTCATTCTATCCAGCAGCCTATTACGGCAGTGGCAGCATAGATTTATCAGGCCAATATCCAGGCCAAGATGGCGGTGATCTAAGTATTTACGCGTCGATCATACAGAACAGTGGAACGTTCAACACATCGGGCGCAGATGGTGATACGGAAGGGCTTGCTGGTGGAGACGCAGGAAGTATCGGTATCAATAGTAATGTGTATATTGAAAACACTGGCAACTTAACTGCCGAAGGTGGCGATAGCGCATCAAGCACCGCAGGTGCAGGTGAAAACATTAACATCTACGGCTACAAAGGTGTCTATAACACAGGGACCATAAGCAGTAATGCTGGTACAGGTATCAATGGTTCCACCTATATTGATCCAAGTAATACATACATTTTTTCAAGCAGTGAAGTGATTAACACGGGTGATATCACCGCCATCGGCTCAACCGCAGTGACCAATACCGACGTAACAGCAGGTGGCGAAGGCAGTGGGGGTGGAGACGTATCGCTATACGTAGGTGGCGGTGAAGGCGGTACGAATATTGCCATTCCACGCATGATCAATACCGGCAGCATCAATGTAAATGGTGGTAACAGCGCATTTGACAGCTACGATGCTGGTAATGGTGGTGCAATATACATCGGTGCCAGTGATTCATATGATGGTGGTGAAAGCTACGTAAACCCGATATTAGTCGCTATCTCGGGTAATCTATCCGCGAACGGTGGTAATACATCGGCCACCACTGATACAGGATCTGGTGACGCAGGAAACGGTGGTGACATTGTGATATCACACGCATCTCAAATTGCGTCGACATTAGCTACCCAAATTGTTGGTTATACCAGTATTGACGTATCTGGTGGCTCTGCACATCAAGCGAGCAGCGGCGGCGATATCGAAATCTACACGGAATCAAATTCTAACGACGGCTATCAAACCGCATATGCACCAGCGGCTCCAATCAATGTTAAGACCAACCTGACATTGAATGCCGGTGAGGTTGTTACGACAGGTGAACTAACGGCTACGCCATCGGGATCTCGTGGCGGTGATTTAGACATCTACATCGATACTGGATTTGCTTCCCTACAGAAGAACTTGAATATTGAGTTCGACGGTATTGTTTCATCGAATGGTTCCGATGTGAATAATGGTTCTACATCTCGCGCTGGATATGCATGGATTTCAGCAATTCATGATATCAATGTAACCGGAGAGTTCTCCTTTAATGGCGGTAGTGATAATGCCATTCCGGAAGAAGGTGAAGACGATGGTTACAATGAAGGTAAGCAAGGTGGCAGCATAAGCATTGCTAGTACATTTGGCGTAGCAAATGTGAATGCCTCCGTTACGGCAGCTGGTGGTAACGGTCAAATAGAGGGTGGTAACGGTGGCTATATCGCAGTTACATCCGCACTGGGTGGTAGCGTTAAGGGCAATATTGACGTAGGCGGCGGTAATGCTTCCACAGCCCTCATCAATGATGAAGATACCCTAGGTGGTGCAGGCGGCTCTCTATACGTAGTTAGTGGTAATGCAAAAGCCAAAATTGGCGCTGCCTATGATATCGCAGGAGGCACTGGCACAGATGCTGGCTTCTCTGGCGGTGTATTCTTAGAATCTGATTGCTTAGAAGGCATTTGTGGTACGAATACTATTGCAATGCCATAACACTGCTACACGATAAAAAAGGAGGCCGTATGGCCTCCCTTTTTTTATAATCAATCAACCCATTTTATTTTTAAGTCTTGGTACAATGAAGTCACTCTTATTCGCTCTTTTTTTTATTTGTTTTGCTCCTAGCGTCTGGTGTGATTCAACCATTCAATACGATAACACCTCGCAAACTTACCACTTTCCAGAAAAAATACTCAGCTCAACAGAGCTTTTCAATGAATTTAGTTCTTTATCAGGAATACAAATATTTTACGACCCTCAAGTGGTCGTACCGGACTTATTACGAGGGTCAAATTTATCAGAAGACGCAGTACTACGCTTTTTAGATCAAAACTTCTCAATAATTAAAACGTTCAATGATCAAAAAAATATCATCACGCTACAAGTGTTACCGAAAGGCGAATATCAACGCAGCACACTAATTAAAGCGAATGACGATTCATCAACTCCACACCTAACCGACCAGTCAATCGCAAAGTTATCCACACAAGAAAGTGAGCAGCGCCAATTAGTTTTAAAAGCAAAAGCATTAAGAGAAGCCGCCAGATTAGATGCGCAAGAAAAACACGAAGAAAATAGATCACATTCAAAAGAAGAAAGAGAAGCACATGAAAAGAAACGGTTGAAAAAAGAAAATGAATTAAAAAATGAGGCTATTACGGAACTCAAAAAGTTCAAAAAAACCGACCCCGAAATATACGACCGCCTACTTATGATCCATAAAAGCCGCTACCCTAACATTGAGGTGGAATTAACCGATAACTCTGAAGGTAGTAGTACGGATGATTAGTCTTCCATCAGCAGAAGAAGCACTCCCGCTCGCTTTACAATTTAAACTACTACAAAGCGAAAAGACTCCGACAGCACTTCAAACCAGCCTTCAAAGCAAATCGATACAATCGATTTTGGCTCATGCATTAAGTTCTGTCCCTTACTACCAGCAGCACCCCAAAATACGATCCATGAATGGCAATATTGAATGGAATAAATTCCCGATATTGACCCGTAAAGAATTACAAGCCAATGAAGAGCTATTAATAAGTAAGAATCCACCTAAAAATCATGGCAAACACTTCGATTTTCGTAGCTCTGGCTCTACCGGACGCCCAGTACATACATGGACAACAGAGTATGCTCAATTTTTTTGGCGAGCATTCACGATGCGAGACCACTTATGGGCTAAAAGAGATTTAACCGCTTCGCTAGCAGCGATAAAATTTCTAGCGGATGGCAAAGCCTTATACCCAGGTCAAACCAGTAACAACTGGGGCTTATCGACGGCAATTTTGGGATATAGCGCTCCCGCTATGCTACTAAATAGCTCAGAGCCAGTTGAACGCCAATATCAGTGGTTAGTCGAACATCAACCTAAATACTTAGTGACCTACCCGAGCACACTGCAAGAGCTAGCCAAAATACAAATAAGAGAACAAAAACTAAATAGCTTACATAATATTTCGACATTAGGGGAAACCCTACCTCCATTCGTCAGAACATTAGTAATGGAAGCCTTCAACTGCAAAATTCATGACATCTACAGCTCTCAAGAAATCGGATATATTGCTCTTCAATGTCCTCTATATGACCATTATCATATTCAATTAGAAAATTGCATGGTGGAAATACTAGATGACAATAATCAACCTTGCACCCCTGGCCAAGTGGGTCGTGTTATTGTCACTTCTTTGCAAAATTACTTAATGCCACTCATTCGGTATGAAATTGGTGACTACGCCATTCCTGGAAAAAAATGTGATTGCGGAATTAATTTACCCGTATTAGAACGCATTATTGGTCGCTCACGAAATCTCGTATCTTATCCAAATGGCGATAAAAGCTGGCCAGCCTACAATCCAATGGCATTGATGAATTTATTCCCCCTCGCGCGCTTTCAGATAGAACAACTTAGTGTTGAAGAATTACGACTTAATATTGAAGCGCCAGATACGCCAACATCGGAGCAGTGTCTACAAGCCGAAGAAATAATTCAAAAAGCTATAGGTTACCCTTTCAAAGTAACCGTTCATCTGGTTAATAACGTACCGCGAGCTCCTTCTGGTAAATTCGAAGAGTTTGTCTCAAGGATTTAATTGTGTTTAAACCCGCCACAACCTATCAAGCTATTTTTGATCAGCGAGCAGATGCTTACCACAAGGCCATGTTAGACTGGCCATCGGCACGTGATCAAGAGTTTCAGGCTATACTCAGTGGCTTGGACATTATTCCGAATATGCGCATTCTAGATGTCCCTTCAGGCGGCGGTTACCTTGCCAACTATCTGCCTAATGACACTCATATTCATCATATTGAAACCAGTGAATTATTTGCAAAACTATTCGAGCAACACTGTCATTCGGGTAGCCGTCACCCGATAACACTATGTCAGCTCGATAATTTGCCTGATGCCAGTAACACCATTGACCTAGCCCTAAGTTTGGCGGGTTTACATCACACTGAAGATAAAAAACCACTATTTAGAGAACTCTTTCGAGTTCTTAAAGAAGAAGGAGTTCTAGTTCTAGCTGATGCGCATAAAGATTCTAAAACAGCGGATTTTCTTGATGGCTGGATGGGACAACACAACAGTATGGGCCATCACGGTTGGTACTTCAGTAGCCAAGATTTAATCGACTTAGAACAAGCAGGCTTTATTGTAACCAAAGCTGAAAATCGAAATTACTACTGGTGTTTTGATTCCTCCCAACAAGCTGCTGACTACTGCAAACTCATGTTTGGTATTGACCTAGCATCAGCAACAGAGATAGAAAACGCGCTAGATCAATTACTAGGCTTCGAAACACTGGCGAATGGCAAGGTAGGATTACACTGGCAACTGCACTTCATTACCTGTGTAAAGCCAAAAGCTTAATGAGTTATTGATATCAGCGTATCTTAAAAAAGAAAGTACGTTCCTGTTATTAATATTACCTATTAGAACTCAAAATTCTCATAGGTAACTTCTCACCCCTCTTTAATGATCAAGAAATCATTTCAATAATAGGTAAGCTAACGCCACGGCATAACGGAATATGCATGTCTACCGGGGCTCTCATTTATGGGGAGGCAATGCAGGCAGGTACTAAACCTTCGACTACAATGAAGTAATATCAGCATTTGATCTGGTATCGACCTACTATTAGCGCAGAGAATTAGATATAAACGCGTAACTACTACCGCAAGGCGTTGCAATGACTGCTCTGAAAAAAAACATTTGGTTAATATTCATAATGCTTGTGCTATCAGGGCTAGCTCTGTTAACAATTTTATCAGTATCTCGCTGGAACGGTATGATGAACCATTATTCATTAAGCCAGAGCGGATTAGTGAAACAGTGGTTTGGAAGCTTTTCATCTATTCTTGAACAACAAGAAACCATCATTAGCCTCATCGGTAAAGATATTATGTAAGCGCTCAAGCAACCCCACCTACCAATTTAAATAACCGCCAGTTCTATATTTTCCGGCAGCAGTTTTTCAATATCTTCCACCGTTTCACAGTGCGGCAATCGCGTCAGTACCGTACGTAAATACGCGTAGGGTTCGAGTCCATTCGCTTTGGCGGTTTCTATTATGCTGTACAGCATGGCGCTGGCCTTTGCACCACGTTGACTATCGCTAAACAGCCAATTTTTGCGTCCAATCGCAAACGGTCTGATGGCATTTTCGACTGGGTTGTTGTCTATGTTCAGTCGGCCATCGCTGATGTATACCGTGAGCTTATCCCAGTTTTTATCAAGGTAGGCTAACGCTTCGCCCGTTTTTCCTTTAGGCAGGGTCTGTTGCAACGCTTTATCCAGCCAAGCTCTGAGTTTATTGAGCTGGGGAAGGCTTTTTTCTTGTCGAATTTGATATTTTTGTTCGGCTGATTGGTCTTTGATGCTAGCTTCGATAGCGTAAAGCCCTTTGATCATGGTGATCGCCATATCGGCTTTGCTGACTTTCCCTTTCGGGCTAGGGCTGACTTTTTGCGCCTCGATAAATTTACGACGAGCATGAGCCATGCAGCCTAATGCTGTGACGCCTTCTTGCTGCCCAATTCGGTGATAACCCGCGTAATCATCAGTTTGCAGGTAGCCTTGATAGTCGCCTAATAGCGAGGCTGCAACGTCTGTACGTCGACTACTCGCGTAATCAAATAAGATGATGGGATGTTCTCGATCACCGGTTTTTCGGACCCACATGTAGCTGAGACTTTCGGCCGTTTTATCCGGTTCTTTTAACACCTGCACCCGAGTTTCATCCATGTGGATGTAGTCGCTATCCAGAAGTTGATCATTCAGCAGGTTATAGAGCGGTTGCAGACATTCACTGCTTTTGATCATCCAGTTGGCTAAGGTGTTACGCGGTAAATGAATGCCCATTCGTTTGAAAATGGTTTCCATCCGGTAGAGAGGTAAACCGTCTTGATATTTGGCAACCGCAATGTGGGCGAGTAAGCCTGGGCTGGCATTGCTCTTAGGAAGCGGTTGTTTCGGAAGTTCAGCAATGTGCACGCCGTTTTCGCAGGCCTTACACGCGTATTTTTTGCGGGCATGAACGAGCACCTGAACCACAGCAGGAATAATATCCAGTTGTTCGCTGGTGTCTTCACCGATGCAGGTTTTTACACAGCCACATTCACAACGTTTATCGACTTCAGCAAGATCGTGTTCGATACGTACTCGCGGTAATACCGCAGGCAGAGGTTTACGGCCGGAGGCTTTTTTAGGCGCAGACGATACAGCATCAGAGGCTGATTCTGCGGTGCTCACTTCTGCATCAATGGACTCTGCGATTTCAGGAGCAGAGGCATCATTCTCATGTTCGACTTCATCAAACAATTCGGCTTGCTGATCACTCTTCTCGCTGCTTTTACCAAACTGACGCTGTTTAAACAGAATGATCTGTTCTTCCAAAAACTGGATACGTGATTGTTTTTTATTTAACAGTACTTGATGGTGATGAATTAATTGTTCTTTTTTTTCCAACTGATTCTGTTGCGATTGCAATAACTGACTCTGCGCTAAAAGCTGTTGTTTTAGCGCAACAATATCGTCAGGTAAGTGATCAGCCGGTGGTGTTTTCATGGGGTTGGATTATACCAAATCCGTTAATTTATAGCAGAGTAAAATAGCGTTTCATGCGGTTTATTATTAAAAATATCCAGTCCATCCAATAATAAATTCAGTTGATAACCGTCGATGCAAAGGGATGCAGTGTCGGTCGGCTTTAGCCATTTAAAACGTTGCTTTTCCAACCGTTTGTACCACAGCACAAAGCCATTGCGCTCCCAGTACAGTAGCTTAACTTTATCGCGGTTACGATTACAAAAGACGAACAGCGCATTGATCATGGGGTTGAGTTCTAACTCCTGCTCAATCAGAGCGGACAAGCCATTAATAGACTTGCGCATATCCACCGCGCCTGCGTATAAATACACCTGAACCGATGCGCTAGGCCGAAGCATACAAAAGCCCTCGATCATTGAGAGCCACCAATAGATCGGGTAAGGCCTCGACTGACAGTTCAATCAACACCTGCGAGCCCAATCGTAGTCGTGCCGGAGCCGAAGACGTCAGCGTGATAGGGATCAGAGCCTTGGTTTTCGTCGACTCTGTCTTGGGCGACAAACGTTTACGCCAATACTGAAAATTATGAACGGCTATGTTGTGCTGCTGACAAAAGGCGACTTGGGATAGACCACTCTCGTGCCAGAGATTAAGGTGTTGTTGCCATTGTTCCGATTTGGTCATGAGCTGTCTCGTTAAATAATTTGAAGACAGTTTAGAGGGATTTCGGCGTGGGTTTTAGGTGGGGTTGTTTGAGCGCTTACGGTACTACGGTATTGGCTGAAGGGGTAGAAACCCAAGGACAACTAGAATGCCTAACCACCTGCGGATGTGATCGCTTCCAAGGCTATTACTTTTCTAGACCACTCAGTGCCTTAGCACTTAGCGAGTATATCGAGAAGTAACCAGCGACAGAGGAAAAACACCCTAGCTTAAAGGGTGCTATAGGAAGTAGAGCAGAACAGAAAAAACGTATACAATGCTGCGGCTCAGCGGTCCGTTAAAAGTAACCTGAGTCCTAACCGCCCGTAGCTCAGCTGGATAGAGCGCTGCCCTCCGGAGGCAGAGGTCAGAGGTTCGAATCCTCTCGGGCGGGCCACATCCGAAAGACATTCCCGGTAAGTGATTGCTTACACAATCTTAGTTGTGCCCTAAATGTGCCCGATTTGTGCCCAAGCAAAAAATGACATTTCACTGCTATCTTAATTTTTGACCTCTACCCTAACTATCAATAAGCCCAATAGTCATGCGCCAACGGCGAGCTATTCAGAAGATTCCTGCGTTCGCGCCAATCAGGAAGATACTTGTTCAGCAGTGCCTTAAAACGCTCATTGTGATGACGTTCATGCAGATGTATTAACTCGTGCACTAGAATAAACTCCAAACACTCTGGTGCTTTACGTGCGAGGTCTAAGTTAAGCAGGATTCGCTTAGAAGAAGTATTACAGCTCCCCCATTTCGTTTTCATGCGTTTAATACTAATACAGCTAGGAGTTACTCCTATCTCTTTAATCCAATCAGGTGAAATTTCTTCCAGTCTTTCTTTCAGTAGTGAGCGATAGAATTCGTTCAGTAACTTAATTCTATTATCTTGAGTGGTTGTCGGATTAATCGCCATACGAAGTTTTCGTCCACCAACAGATACGCCATGCTTTCCAGTTGTTTCAACAATATCCAAACGGTAGTGCTTACCCCACAAATAGTGAGATTCACCGTTTACCATTTCACGTTTCGATTGTCGTGGTTGAGCGGTAAAGCTTTTCTGCTGCTTACGTATCCATGGTATTCGACTAATGACCGCCATTCGCAATGCCGTATCCGTCATTTTCTCTGGTACCGATAACCGCACTCGGCCTTCAGGCGGCATGACACTGATATGAAGGTTTTTAATATCTTTGCGGTAAACATCCATGCTTAAGTCGCCGACTTTGAGCATAGGCATTAATCATATTCCTTCTGCGCTTTGGCTATATCAATAACATCTTTCACATCAACATCGTAACCAGCAGCCTCTTGGCGAACAGCATTTGCAATTTCACGCTCTTTAAAACGATCACCTTTCCAATCTGCTTTTTTGGTATAACGAATCGCGCTGTCAATTTTAGTGGCAAGTAATTCATCCTTACCAAAATTATCGTAAAATGCTCTCTTAGCACCAGAATCCATAGAAGAAGGATAGGCAGAAGCAGAATGATTCGGCTGAATGACTTTCCGAGAGAGCTCACGAATCCGCTCTAGATATTCCTGATATTCAATCGCTTTTTCTCTACGCAATAAAATCAATTCATCTAGTAGAGTCGACATCTGTTCGTAATATTTTGGGTTAACCGGATTTTCATCAACGATTGTTCTGCGCACGTTATTTTCAATCGTTTCTGCCATTGCCTCTTGGTTATTTCGAATACCTGTTGGCAATACATCCGCTGCATCGGCGCCCTTTTCTACAATCAATTCAATCAATCCAAGATCTTCAAAGTCCATCAGCACTTCACTATCATCCGCTCGGATATACATATCCAAAAGATGACGCATAGCCGGTTCGAAGCGTTTCATCTCTACCAGATCACCACTGCTTAGCTTTACCTCATCACGCACTTTTTCGAAGTGGGCGACCTCACTACGGATAGACTCGATCTCTTGCGCAGAATAACCGGCATCAGGCATTTCATTTGCCACATTAGCAAAGGCTCGCAACAACTTAGCCACGTTTTGATACAGGGTTAACCGCAACGCTTCTTTCTCGGTAAGCGCATCCCCGTTAGTGCCCGACTCGCCGCAAAAATAATGTCGGTAGTCTGCTTGATCGCGCGGTGCTTTGACTGGCTCACACAAAGCGCGAACCATTTCTAAAGCATTGTCTAAATCAAGCTTCGCTTGCTCTAAACGATCTTTTAATAAACCGGCAACATCATCTTGATCGTACCCATCGAAGGCGCCTTGGGTGTAATCAGAGATCGCTTTATCAAGCGAACGGAACAAATCTTTATAATCAATAATGTAACCGTATTCTTTATCATCACCATCCAGACGGTTTACACGGCAAATAGCCTGAAACAAGTTGTGATCAGCCATCTGCTTATCGATGTATAGATAAGTCGCAGAAGGCGCATCAAAACCCGTGAGTAATTTATCCACCACAATCAGCAGACGCATTTGTCCAGGTTCTTTGACAAACTGCTTCTTAACCTCAATTTCAAACTCTTCGACTCTGCTTGCCGCTTTATCTTCTGACTGCTCAAAATAATCGGCGAGCATCTTGCGATAAATATCGTACTTATGAAGCTTCTCAGTTAAACCTTCGCCGGTTTCTTCACCTTTAATGCTGGCCGCCGTTGGTTGGAAGCTGGTCACAATCGCAACCTTACCGGCCAAATCAGTCTGGCTAAACATCTCATAGGCTTTGCACGCCTGATAAACGCTAGAGCAAACCAACATAGCGTTGCCATAACCGTCCATAAGCCGTGGCTTAGTGTCCATATCAAGTAATATGTCGTTCACTATTTGCTGTAAACGCGACTTACTAGATAGCACCTTTTGCATGGTGCCCCATTTTTGTTTTAACTGAGTTTTTGCTAAACGTGACAAGCCACGTGTTTTAGCTTCAAACCACTCATCGACTTTTTTCTGCGACGTTACATTTTGATCGATGTCTCGCGCCTCATAGCGCAAATCAAGTACCACACCATCGGCAACGGCTTCGTTAAATTTATAGGTATGAATAAAAGGCCCAAACACTTCGACCGATTTCTTCTTATCCCTCTTCATCAATGGTGTTCCAGTAAAACCAACAAACATGGCTTCCGGTAATATTACTTTCATTGCTTCGTGCAGCTTGCCAGACTGAGTTCGGTGACACTCATCGACAAACACAAACAAATCACCTTTAGCTGTAAAATCACTCGGCAGAAAATTCTTTAACTCAGCGATAAATTCATCCGTCGCCACATCGCTTTCTGAATCAGACTGGCGGCCAAACTTATGCACCAAAGAACAAATCAACCAAGGGTTCGGCTGATTCAGGGTTGCAATCAGATCAGTACCACTTCTCGTGCGGTAAATTCCTTCCTCAACGCCCGTAAACACCTTTTCTATTTGCTCATCGAGCTCCGTACGGTCGGTAACAATCAATACTCGACTGGCTTGAACGTTTTCACGAATCCACTTAGCAAGCCATACCATGGTTAAGCTTTTACCCGAACCCTGGGTGTGCCAAATTATACCGCCCTCACGGCGAGCAATATGTGACTTAGCGGCTTCAATACCAAAGAACTGGTTATGACGGCAGGTCTTCTTAACACCCGCATCAAATACGATAAAGTCATGGATTATTTGCAAAAAACGTTTTTTATTGCAGATACGACTGAGATGAAAATCCAGTATATGAGAATACGGATTGGCAATGTCTTCTTTCCATTCCAAATAGTATTTTTCAGGTGTTTCGATGGTGCCGTAACGCAGCCCTTGGGTATCGTTACCCGCCATGACCAGTTGAATGGTCGTGAAAAAATTGCGGATAAAATCTTTCTTCTGGTTATCTAAGTTCTGACGAATACCTTCAGATACCGACACAGATGAGCGCTTTAGCTCAATCACGCCCAAAGCAATGCCATTCACATACAGCACAATATCCGGGCGTTTCGTTTTAGGTGATTCGTTTTCGCCTTTAATAGATACTTCTTCAGCAATCGCAAAATCGTTAGCGTCAGGATTTTTCCAGTCAATCAACCATACAGTTTCATGTTGATGGCCAGCACCTTCTTTATCTTTCACGCCGTAACGTAATAGCTGGTATACGTCTTTATTGGTGTAGTAGAGCTTTTTACCTTCGCCAAGCGCAGCAGAGGTGTCTAACTGACGAATGGCACGAGCAATCAGCGCATCACTCACACCTCGGCTTTTAAGCCAAGTAGTCAGCAAATCGACATCAATATTTTTATTACCAGCTCGGGCCTGCCAGTCACCCAAGTAGCGATAACCCAATTCCGTTTGAAAGAACTGAACTATTCGACTTTGGGTTGCTCTTTCACGCTGACCGACGTTACTCATCTTCTGTCCCTTACTTCCTTAGTTAGATGCCATCCAGTCAACGAACGTGCAACCAAAATTTTACTTTATATTTCAATAAGTTACTGCCTCACCACAGCGCATAGGCAATCATCTGAGCCAGTTCTGTCAATCATCAGTCAACCAAATTTAGTTATTGATAGTTGACCAGCTTATCAATCGCAATCTTCAAACTCTGATCATCAAACAAACCATCTTTACGCTCGGCCCAGCGTATACCAGCAGGCCATTGCTTAAGGGCGTTACGAATTGACGCAACATCAGCAGTAATGCCTTCGCGATTAAGTAACCAATCAACCGTCGCTAACAGCTCCATTCCATATGGGCTTTCAAAGCCATCAATCATGTCCGATGCAAGCGCTAAGGCGGGTAAGTATTCTTTAGCTTCTGAGTTTAAATATGCCTGAACCTTGTCTCGTTTTTCATCCCTAAACCAAATCACATCTAACGGACTGGCATCCGGTATACGTTTATCTGCCTTTAAATAGCTACCGTCTAAACCATTTAACAAATGATCAAGGTTATTAGCATAAGGGCCATAATTGTGGGCTTCGAACTGTAACTGCAAAGGATCATTCAGACCTTTCATATTAATGGCTCGCTGTAAAAACCAAGCCAACTTCTGAATTTCTAACAAACTGCAATCAATACCCAACAACCAATAACGACGCACCAGCTCTGTCACCAGAGCACGCGCGGGCGTGAGCTTCTCAACCCCCTTACGCTTGCTCACATTTTGGTAGGTGGAAGTAGGCTCAAAGACAATCACTCGAACATCGTCAAGATCGCCCAGCGATGCAATAATTCGCGGCTTTACTACATCCCAGCTCAAGCCGCCGTTGCCTGCACCTAAAGGAGGGACGGCAATCGACTTAACGTGATTCTCTTCAATAAACCGACGTAAGTCTTGTAAACCGGCATCAATCCATTCCATTTTTGAAGGCGAACGCCAGTGTTGCTTAGTGGGGAAGTTAACAATCCAACGAGGCCCCATTAGCTCGCCCGTATCCGTGACAAACATTTCACCGGTATTCACCTGATTACGTTTACACGCATCGGCGTACGCCTTCATATTGGCGGGAAAGCGTTCTTTAAACATCAAGGCGATGCCCTTGCCCATAACGCCGACTGTATTCACGGTATTGACCAGTGCTTCAGCATCGGCATCCAATAAATTGCCTGTGGTGTACTCAATCATCCGAATGCGTCTCTATCAGATTATAAAGTCAAGTGCGGTCCTAAATACGCCACATATATATGCTTATTTACTGAGTCAGCATAAAAATGAATACGGTTGCCGTCAGGTAGTTTTACATGATTCTCGCAATAGACCTGCCGACCATCAACTAACCAAAACATACGCTCTTTCTTCTTTTTGGGATCGTTACGGACACTGTCCGATTCACCGCTGACTTCAGATGCTAGGCCCAAATCTCTTAAATACTCATGGCGATAATCAACATACTCACCTGCAAGCCATTTCTCACCAAACGACTCCAACACATTTAGCGCATCACGCGCCTTGAACAATACATCCTGTCTAGCAGACCAACCTTGCAAGCTTGTACCTATTTGATTTGGCAACAAAGTGAGATGAGGAAACAATTCCGTTCTTTGCAACCAAATATCCTTAGCGGTCTTTAACAACGCATTGCGACGTTGTTTGAGTTCATCACCATGCGTATCCAAACTCGCAAAATCACTCAGATTTGAAAGCGTTTCATCTCTTTGTTCTGGTGTCGTCTCAAGATCAAAAACCCATACTTTAATGTGACTATTTGCCCAAACGGACAGTGCCGTGAAACTGGCAAGAAAAATTTCAAAATGAAACGCAGCCAATAGCACCTGCTTGCCTGACGTCTCTCCCGGCAACCCAACTTCCACCGTATCACCAACACTTTCAATATCCACGGCTTCAAAGAGGGGCTGCTTCGTTTCAAGAGATTTAAGAAACCGACACCAATCAGTTAGCTCTGCAGCCTTACTTGCTGAGGCAAACCAATTGCGCACAAAGTAACCATTGGCTAATTCAAGCCCCATCAGCGACTTATCTTGATCTTCATCGACCAGCAAAATTTTCAGCCCAGCAGCTCGACAGACTTTAAGCACCGTAAAAAAAGCCAATAATCCATTATCTGCATCCTCTTTGCTGGCAAATGGCAAAGAGTGATGGTTCAGTACAATTCCATTAGTCATAGCAGCTGATCCAGCTCCTTATCCCATTGATCGAAGAAGCCATCAGGCCAACAGTCAATGCGCCCCTCTTCATCAATATTTGGGTACATTACTTCTGAAGAGTGTACTGGGTTATGAACATCACGCTGCAAGAAGAAAACTTTAACATCACTAGCAGCAACTACTTCCTGTTTCACTGCAACCCGTATACCATTGAGAAAGTGATCGGAATGTGATTCAACAATCAATTGTACGCCGTTATTGGCTGCAATCGCACATAGTCTACCCATCAGAGACTGCCCTGCAGGATGTAGATGTGATTCTGGATTCTCAATAATTAACAAATCACCTTTCGAAGCACTTAAAATGCTAGCTACCACTGGCAAAACGTAACTCAGCCCAAAGCCTACATTTTGCGGCTTGAACTCTTCCGTCGTTTCCTTACCTTGATTAAATGAATAACTAAGACTCGCCG
This sequence comes from Thalassolituus oleivorans MIL-1, assembly GCF_000355675.1. Taxonomy (NCBI): domain Bacteria; kingdom Pseudomonadati; phylum Pseudomonadota; class Gammaproteobacteria; order Oceanospirillales; family Oceanospirillaceae; genus Thalassolituus; species Thalassolituus oleivorans. The sequence continues at coordinate 3,670,218 of NC_020888.1, forward strand.
AATTAAACTGGGGTTGTGCCACAGCCTTAATTTTCAAGCCAGGTGTAATATCTGACATCCAAGATTCAATATTAGCAAGCAAGGTATTAGAGACAGATTTAGGATGTTTTAACGCTTCCACCTCAAGATCTTTTGCCCCATTTACAGCTATGAAGTGGACTGTAAATTCTCCATGGTGCCCTAAAGATTTTAAGTCACGAATATGAAACTCAGACAATTGATGATGACTTTGCGGACCTAGTCTATCTGCGCTTAAGTATTGAAAATTAGAGTTGAACAAGCTCAACTCTTCAAAGTTTTCGCTTTTATTACACTTTCTCAGAGGAAGAAGGTCTGAATCATATTCATAGTCGAACTCAAATTTAACGGGACCATTTAACTCATTCCACTTAATTGTGAATATTATTTCTTCCTGTTCACTGAAACTTGAAAGCGCGTCTTTGCCAGTTCCAATACTTACATAATCACCATTAAGAAGAAGACCTTTACTCTTTAGCGTATTACGTTCGTGGGATTGTCTTAGCAGTAACAGACTCTGAATCAGCGTCGATTTACCCATTCCATTAAGACCAGAAAATAAGTTCAGAGTACCCAGTGGAAAACTAGCATTTAGCAAAGTCTTAAAATTCTTTATATTGATAAACTCAATCATTTAGAACATCCTCTATTAGTTTCCGGACGCGATCATATCGAATTTCTACATGATCTTTCTTCTGAGTAGAATATGTAATTGCATTAAAAAACAGAGAGTCGCTAAGCAACCTCTGAGACTTCTCTTGAAAAATATCTTTTTTTGATTCTAGAATCCCAAATTGTTCTTCGGAAATCTGCGCAAGGGCTACCATCCAAACCTCGTATAGTGCCGTGTTCTTTGACTTTTTACGATTATCTGAAGACGTATCTTTCTCAAACCCACAAACCCCCAATAATGAATGACAGCGACTTATTGCAGTCAAATAAGAGGTTTTGAATAATTCTAAGTAATCCGAGTCACCATTCCTCAACTCTTCCATTGCTTTATCAAGAAATGAAGCTATTTCTTTCTTGTTCTTTGGATCAAGATAATCGAAGCGATAAAAAGCCCAGAACCTTAATACTAATTCTTGATCCTTCATTCGTTTAGAAAGATCACCAAGCATCACTTTAGAGCACTCCAGAGATGCAAGTTCCTCTAATACATTCCGGTCTCTGGGTTTAGCAAGTGCATTCCTAATTTCCTGATTATTAAGTGTTAGGCCACCAGTATTAATACGTCTAAACACAGAATACTTAACATCACCGGGAGTGCCAGGCTTAATCATATAAACCGTAATTGAGCATTCTTCTATTCGTCGCTGATACTGTCGATGAAGCTTATCGAAGTTTTTACCATTTAGTTCAGTCAAAAATTCAAGCCCACTTAATCTTAATTTTTTCTCAATTACGAATTTTCGAATCGTAGACAAACGCTGAAGACCATCGACGATCAGCCAGTTATTTTCATCGGAAGCATCGAAGTAAAATGCAGGCAAAGGAAAGCGTATTAGAATAGACTCTATTAGCCTACTCATTTTTCTGTTATCCCAAAGCTCTGCATGACGTTGAAAGTCTGTATTCATATCAATTTCGTCATGCTGCATTCTTTTTATTAGTGCATCAAGCGATTTTGGCTCTACAACGATATCTATATCTGCTGGATTAAATGGCTGCATGACTGGGTCAAGGAATTCAGATTCCTCATCTTCAGAATCATCAATTTCAAGTTCGATTTCTAAATCCAATTCGTTATTCATATTAAATTCCTTGCAATTAATCTCGTTTTTCCCGTCAATAATTCTTGCATCATGCCCTGTTTGATTTGGAGGGTTTTACTTAGGCGTTGTTCAAGTGCCTGAATGTTTTCATCCATATCGGATAAAATGGTGGCGATGGCGGTTTGTTCAGTTTTGGAAGTAGCGCATGGAATTCTATAGTCAGACACAGCAGAAAATGGAACCCTACGATGACCTGCACTTCCGACCATTTCTGATTCTAAGTCTAATCTAAAAACATTCCGAGTAGACCAATAGAATATAAGTTTTGAATCTGAAGATTCATTGGCTCGTAAAACATGAAACTCTGTACTTCCGAAGCCACACTCGGTTTTTAGTAGCTGGGTGAGGCAACCTTTACCATTTTCGAAACAAGGGGTTATTTTTGCTACTAGTACATCCCCTCTTTCGAAATAAGTAAAACCAGATCTTACCTTTTCGTAGCTAATTACACTTTGGTTTGATAAATGAGCATTTTCAGTTACATCTTGCATTCCAACAAATGTTACTAGCGTCGATGGCTTGATTGGCTTTCTTAAAATATTTGACTCAAACAGATTACCAAAGCTAACCACTTCCCAATCCTCCGGGATCTCTCCCAGCTCACTTTGCTTGTAGCCTTTTTTCGAGCTATCTTCCCGAAGGGAAAAATCGGGCAAGCGGGTGCGGCCGGTGAGGAGTTGTTGCATAGTGGCGGTTTTGATGGCCTGTTTTTTGGCGATCAGTTTTTTCAGTTCGCTGATCAGCGCATCAACATCGGATAGCGCATTGGCGATGGCGGTTTGTTCTTTTTTCTGTGGATACGCTACTGCAACATTTTCGATAGTATTTGCATTTAAGCTAGGAACACCGGATGCCTCGTTATATTGCATCCAATCAATCATGCAGAACTTGTAATAGGTAAACTTAGCGTCGGCTTGATTGTATATCTCTGAATAAAAAAGTGTGTCTACCGTCCAAAAAGGCTCATCGCAATAGCGAGGCTTATTTATCGTACCTTTTCTACCAATAAGAACAGAAGGCTTATCCCATAGGTAGCTATTACCCCAACCAATTTGTCCACCTGTAGCCAGAATAGGATACAAGCCACTTTCAGATTCAATCTGCTTTTGGCTTTTTCCATGCCGAATTGATAGCACCTCTCCAAAAACAATTACTTGCCAATCCTCCGGAATCACTCCAACTTCAGTTTGTTTGTATCCAACGGGCACAGCATTCGAAGCCGCTTCCGCCAGATACTTCGGACTCACTTCCGCTACTCCGCTGTTCATACCGCCCACTCCAGCCCCATGGCTTTTAAGTGGCCAGAGACTTTTTCGCTCAGGCTTTCTACAGATTGGGTTATGACTGGCAGTGGCTCGGCGTAGCGCTCTTCCAGTTCTTTCACACGATTAGCCATTTGCTGGGTGACGCGTTCGATTTCGGCAATGATATTGGCTTGTAGGGTTGCCAGCCATTTATCGTTAACAATAAGCGCTTTAATGTCGGCTTCAGTTAATTTTGAGTAGTGTTTAAATACCGCGAGGTCGAGAGAATCTTGGGCATCCTTTAGAGCTTTTTTGGCATCGGCTTCATTATCAAATAATGACTTCGCTTGTTTCAGCACTACGATCTCTTCAAGGTCTATCGCCAGTTTTAAACGTGCGGTAACTGTCGCTTTGGTGACTTTATCTTTATCGTTCAATGCTTCGGTTAATAGGCCATCGTCAGAGCTATTCTCTTCAATGAAGCTTTCTAGTTCTTGGCTGGCAGTATCTAACTCGGCTTGTAATGCATCTATTTTTGTTTGCTCGCTGGCGAAGAAACGGCCAACGATGAGCGCCGGAGGAATAAGCTCGGCTTTGTATTTGGTTTTGTTAATCACTAAATCGGGAGTTTCTTTTAGCTTTTCGCCTTTTTTAGCGGCGAGTTCTCGCAGTACACTCCCTGCTGCCCAGCCGTCTTGAGCCAGCACATAGACATCGTCTTGCATCATATCGGCCCAGTAATCCATCAGGATTTGGTAGATGTCGTATTTGCTTAGCAATGCATTGTGCGAATAGCTTTCTAATAATTCTTCGCTAATACGATGAATAATGGCTTTAGGCACATCGCCAACCTGAATATCTTTTAGCTTTGCTTGCTTACACCAAGCGGTAAAAGGTTTTAGACTTTGCGCGGCAAAGGTTTTGAACTCTTGATGATTAAGAATGGTGCTTTTTACCGCACTGGCTGGCACTAGCCCTTTGCTGTAGCCCTGTCGTTTTGCTTCTTGCAGCGGTGCAAATAAGGTAGCGCGAATACTGGGGAATACTTGCCAATAATGTTGCAGCGCGTCGATGTCGCGGTTAGGTATGCCGCCTTGCAAATGGGCACTTAAATCGTGCAGGTCTTCTGGCTCGCTGCTGTCGATGTAACGCGGAATATTCAGATTGTAGTCGTTAGAGGCTATTTCACTTAGGGTGACCATGCGACTATAACGCGGCAGTTCTAGCTGCTTAGTAAAAACATCGACAATTTTATGAGTATCTTGGCTGCGTAGGCGGTTTTTGTTGCCGTCTTTAATAAAGCCTTTACTGGCATCGACCATAAAAATACCTGTGCGATTGTGCGCATGGGCTTTATCAATCACGATAATGCACGCGGGAATGCCTGTGCCATAAAATAAGTTAGCAGGCAGGCCGATAATGCCTTTGATGTAGCCTTGTTTTATTAAGTTTTCACGAATGCGTGCTTCGGCATTGCCCCGAAACAATACGCCGTGAGGTAAAATAACCGCGCCCTTCCCTGTGCTTTTCAAGCTTTTAAGGATGTGCAGTAAAAAGGTGTAGTCGCCATTTTTTTCTGGCGGAATGCCCCATGTAAAACGATCAAATTCGTCTTCATTGGGGTTGATGCTGCTGGTCCAGTTTTTGTTAGAAAAAGGCGGGTTAGCGACGGCAAAATCGAATGTTTTTAGTTTGCCATTGGCATCTTTCCACTGCGGTGAAGAAAGAGTATTGCCCTTCCATATTTTAGCCGTGGCGTTGTTGTGCAAAATCATGTTCATGCGGGCTAAGGCGGCGGTAGCGCCTTCGTTTTCTTGCCCGAATATTGACAAGCCGCGCGGTGCTTCGTCGCTGGCTTTTAACAACAGCGAACCGGAACCACAGGTTGGGTCGTATACGGTTTCTGATTGATCTGTTTCAGAAGTAATACCAATGACTTTGGAGAGAATTCGCGAGACTTCGGAAGGAGTGTAAAACTGGCCTTTCGATTTACCAGATTCGGTAGCAAAGTGACGCATAAGATATTCGTAGGCGTCACCCAATAAATCATCACCGTCGGCACGATTACCAGACAAGTTTAGTCCTTCAAAAATGCCGATAAGCTTGGAGAGGCGATCTTGCATTTCTTTGCCTTTGCCGAGTTTATCTTCATCGTTGAAGTCGGCAACGTCGATCACGCCTTTCAGGTCGTTCTCTTCGGCTAGAGCGCTGATGATTTTATTAATCTTATCGCCAATTTCTTTATCGCCTTTTAAGGCAACCATGTCGTCGAAACTAGCACCGCTTGGTACGACGATCATGCCGTAAGCGTCATCTTTGTATTTATCGGATACGTACTTCATAAACAGTAGAGTGAGTACGTAATCTTTGTATTGGCTGGCATCCATCCCGCCGCGCAGTTCATCGCAGCTAGCCCATAAGGAGGAGTAGAGTTCGGTTTTCTTGATCGCCATGTTGTGTCCTGAGTTACTACTTCCGTGAAATTATTTACTTACGCGTAAGTGCCGTCATGATTAATGCGCCAAGCGCCGCGCCCGCGACAAAGGTACCGATTCCGGGGCCATCACTGTCTGTAGATGGTGTGGTTTTAGCCTGAGTGCTGTTAGCGCGTACTGCGGGTTCTACTGCTACTTTCTGCGTTTTAAGGGTCGCACGGTATCTATCAACCTCTTGCAATAATGCCTGCGGTGTTGTTTTTAGTATTTCCGAGAGGCGATACAAATGCTCTACGCTAAATACGGCCTTACCGCTTTCTAAACGGCTATAACTGGCTTGAGATAAGCCCATATTCGCGGCAACAGCAGCCTGATCCAAATGCTTTATTGCCCTTTGGTTTGCAATGACCACACCTAGTACAGCGCTGATCGACGTCTGCTGAGTCATATTGACCTTCCTAAAATTTTTACTTGACGAAGCATAACGTACCGCATTACTGTTTGCGAGTTAATATAGAACTAACGAATATAAATTAAGGATTTAAAATGAAAAATATAACAAAAGGCGACATACTGACGCGTCGCAAAGGCCTAGTAACTCATTACGGTGTTTACATAGGCAATGACCTGGTTCTGGATATCCTTCCTAACCAATCTAAGCGCGGTTGTCGCTTGGTGACATTTGAAGAGTTCAGTGATGGTAAAGCTGTCTCAGTAGTAAAATGTGAGCCAGTTGATGGATTTGAAGACCGTATAAATGAAGTACTTACACTTGGTTATCAATTATTGAGTAATAACTGCGAACACATTGCTAACTATGTTGCTCGTAATCAGCGTATTAGTAAGCAAGTGCAGGCCGCTGTCGCGGGTGCGGCTATAGGAGCTTTACTATCCAAGGGCCCTCTGTGGCAGAGTTTATTAATAGGAGGTGTCGCTGGACTAGCACTTAGCCAGCGTTGACGGGGCAGGGTTGCTGCCAGACGGTACGGCAAGTATCGTCTGGATTGCTGCTAGTGATCTGTACTTAATTGGTTTTGATCAAAGAGTTCTATTGATATGGATATTGCCATGGAAATTGTTACGAAAGCTCGTCCCACTTTTCCTTCTATATCTTCAGGCATAGGCTTTCATTAAAGCAACGACCCTAGTGGCACCCAATTATGTTAATTGATGGTGATTTCTTATTAAGCATGGCATTGGTATTCAGATAAAGATGATCGAGCTGTTAAATTTGGATGTTAAGAGTCTTTCTAGCTTTACTGAGGATGAAATAGCGTAATTACTGACCATCGATAAAACTAATAGTCAGCAAAACGGCCTTCACTCCTGCTCTATTTTGCTTTCTAGCAGCGCCTCTGGCTTGTCGATTTTTTCGCCTTCAATGAGCACTTCTTCTTTCACCGCTTCGGGTTCTTTTTCGACGCCGACGTGATACGCAGCAAAACCGGTTTGTACAACCTGATTAAACGCCATGCCTAAAATACGGCCATTAAATGTTGCTATTATTTTACTGCCGGTATTGGTCATTGGGTCAGTCACTATCCCGAGTACGTCACCTTTTTTAACTTTATCACCCAGTTCAACTGAGGATATGAGTATTCCGCTTTGATCGGCGCGTATCCAATGAGACTGATAAAAAACCGGTTGCGGTGAACCCCAAAAACGCAGCGTTGGCTGAATACCCAGATTCTGCAACAGGGTTTCGAGCGCTTTAAGTCCAGCATCGACAGAACTTTTATCCAGTTGATTTGGCCCACCCGCTTCAAGCGTTATCGCCGGAATACCTATATTTTCAGCAGCGCGTCGTAAGGTGCCTTCTGCGCCGACGCCATGTAATACGGTAATGCCACCAAAATGGCGGCTAAAATCGAATACTGTTTCACTCCCTAAATCACCACGAATTTGTGGCAAGTTAGTGCGTTTTAGTGAACCGGTATGCAGGTCAACCAAATACTCGCAGTGGCGAATAACATTATGAAATAGCGAATATGCCATACGATCAGCAGCACTGCCTTTCGGGCTGCCGGGGAAATGGCGGTTGAGATCACGACGATCGGCTAAATAGCGACTACCACGACGAAAGCCATCTAAATTCACGATAGGAATGCCTATGACAGTGCCGTTCATTTTTTCTGGATCAAGTTGATAAATCAGGCGTCGAATCATTTCAATGCCATTTAATTCATCGCCGTGAATTGCCGCCGTTAAACACATTACAGGGCCACGGTTTGCACCATGAGCAACCAGCACGGGGACGGGTGTATTAAGACTCTGAAAAGATTGTTCGGGGCTCCAGCTCAGTGGCATAAAAGCTCCCGGCGGAACTTCTTCTCCTAATAACTGCAAGGGCACCTGTTTTGCTTCTTTAGCGGCTTCTTCAACTGAGGTTTCTAAAACTCCCTCATTCCCCGCACTCTCTACTGGGGCTTCTTCTATTGTCAGTTTTTCTTCTACTACACCGACGACTATGTCTTCATCATCGGCTAACTCAGTTGCCTGTGCGTTGTTGATTAAAACACTCAAAAATAAAACGAATAAAGCTGGAGACCGGTAGAAAAACGACATGCATTGAAATCCTTATATGACAACCGAGCTGGGAGCCATATGACTACTTGCTGGAATTAGGGTTCGGAACAATTTTTGAGAATATTCGTGGGGACGTCGATACAGCTTAGCTGATAATGATCGAACACCGACTCTTATAAGCCGGCGCCATATCAGCCTTATCGATAGCGTTGAGGGATCAAATCTTACAGGCACCGCCTTCGCAGCCGTCATCGTCTTGCTCTTGATAGGACTCAGGGTCTACTTCGCCTAATTCCATCTCATCCAGGAACGACACATCATCCCAATCGGTCGTCTCATCCGTTTTGTTTTGATCAACTACTGCATCACTCATAATCGTGTCTCCAAAGAAGGACTATTGAACGCCATATCGTCAGCATGCACTCATCATAGAATGCCTGAAACCTATGAGAAAGCCTGACGACACATAAATTGGGCATCAGGCCTCAAAGTATTAAAAAAGCCAGCAAGAGGTTCCTCTCTTGCTGGCTTTCTTTTCTCCTTTCAATATTTCTATTTCAAGGCTTCGTTATGGCTTTAGATCACACCGTTTTAATTACACATCAAAACGGTCAGCGTTCATCACTTTCACCCAAGCTTTAACGAAATCGCGCACAAACTTCTCGCGGTTGTCATCTTGAGCATACACTTCGGCGTAGGAACGCAAAATCGAGTTAGAACCAAACACTAGGTCCACTCGGGTTGCCGTATGTTTCACGTCACCGGTCTTACGATCAACGATGTTGTACGAGTTTTTGCCCGTTGGCTTCCAGTCGTAGCCCATGTCGGTCAGGGTGACAAAGAAGTCGTTACTTAGTACACCCACGTTATCGGTAAATACACCGTGCTTTGTGCGACCATAGTTGGTGCCCAGTACACGCATACCACCAATCAGAGCCGTCATTTCTGGAGCGGTTAAGCCCATCAACTGTGTGCGATCAAGCAGCATTTCTTCCGGCTGTACGGTGTAGTCTTTTTTCACCCAGTTACGGAAACCATCATGCACAGGCTCCAGTGGTTCGAACGACTCAATATCCGTCATGTCGTCGGTTGCATCACCACGGCCCGGTGTAAAGGGTACCGTAATATCGACACCACCGGCTTTGGCAGCCGCTTCGACCGCTGCCGTACCAGCCAACACGATCAAATCAGCCATGCTAACTGGTTTACTTAGGCCTGCTTGGATGCCTTCTAGCATGCTTAATACGCTTTGCAGACGGGCTGGTTCGTTGCCTTCCCAATCTTTTTGCGGCGCTAGGCGAATACGTGCGCCGTTAGCACCACCGCGATAATCGGAAGCGCGGAAGGTTCGAGCGCTGTCCCATGCCGTTGCAATCAGGTCTGCACCACTCACACCCGCCGCCAGTATCTTAGCTTTAATATCCGTTACTTCAGCATCACTTAGGGTGTAATCCACCGCCGGAACCGGATCTTGCCAGATCAAATCTTCCGCAGGTACATCGCTGCCTAAGTAGCGGCTTTTAGGCCCTAAATCACGGTGCGTTAACTTAAACCAAGCGCGCGCAAACACGTCGGAGAAGTACGCTGGGTCTTTATGAAAACGTTCAGAAATCTTACGGTACTCTGGGTCCATTTTCATCGCCATATCGGCATCGGTCATCATTGGCATACAACGGATAGACGGGTCTTCTACATCTACCGGCATGTGCTCTTCTTTAATGCCAATGGGCTGCCATTGGCTCGCACCGGCGGGGCTATGCGTTAGCTCCCAGTCGTAGCCCAACAATAAATCGAAGTAGCCGTTATCCCACTGCGTTGGGTTAGTCGTCCACGCGCCTTCGATACCACTGGTTACTGTGTCACGACCAATGCCACGAGTTTTGTGGTTGTTCCAGCCCATGCCTTGCTCTTCGATATCAGCAGCTTCTGGCTCGGCACCTAGGTTTTCGGCTTTGCCGTTACCGTGTGCTTTACCCACGGTATGACCACCGGCGGTTAAAGCAACGGTTTCTTCGTCGTTCATCGCCATGCGCTTAAAGGTCTCGCGAATATCGTGCGCGCTCTTTAGCGGATTCGATTTACCATCTGGGCCTTCTGGGTTCACGTAGATCAAGCCCATCATTACGGCGGCTAACGGATTTTCGAGATCACGCTCTCCTGAATAACGAGTACCTTCGCTACCGCTAGGGGCCAGCCACTCTTTTTCAGAACCCCAGTAGGTGTCTTTTTCTGGGTGCCAAATATCCTCACGTCCACCGGCAAATCCAAAGGTTTTTAAGCCCATTGATTCATACGCCATGGTGCCAGCTAAGATCATCAAATCCGCCCAAGATAGCTTGTTTCCGTATTTCTTTTTGATTGGCCACAGCAAACGGCGTGCTTTATCTAAGTTCACGTTGTCTGGCCAGCTGTTCAGCGGCGCAAAGCGTTGGTTACCCGTACCTGCACCACCACGGCCATCGGCAATGCGGTAACTTCCGGCTGAATGCCATGCCATACGAATCATCAAACCGCCGTAGTGTCCCCAGTCGGCTGGCCACCATTCTTGGCTTTCGGTCATCATGGCTTTAACGTCGTTTTTAACGGCGTCGAGATCCAGTTTTTTAAATTCTTCGGCGTAATTGAAGTCCTCTCCAAGAGGATTCGTCTTAGTGTCGTGCTGATGCAAGATGTCGAGGTTGAGTGCATTCGGCCACCACGCGGTGTTGGAGTTACCGTTGGCTGTGTTTGCGCCGTGCATGACTGGGCACTTACCGGCTGAAGATTGATTGTTGTCCATGGTATGACTCCTTTTGAGTTACGTCTAACGGGTTAAATCATGTGTTCTTGTGACTCCATAATAGGCGTCTCTATCTATTTAAAAACTTAATTATATTTATAGATGCGATAGTAATTTTGCATATCTGATCTGATATGCACCTCGCAGGCGCATATGACGGTCACGCTACCGCTATTAAACATAGCTTATCTACACTCAGTTGCGAGCATACTTGCGCAGTCGACCTGCAAGACCTCCACTAGCCAGTGTATAGAAGTGGTATGATCAATTTTTGTATCGCCCAAAACGGATCGCGGATGTGATGTCTTTTATTATCGATTGGTTTTCTTACTTACGGAGCGCGCTATGAGCCTTCGCAAGATCCTTGTTGCCGTGCTTCTCACTATTGCTGGCCTCGGCCTATTGGCTGCCATTGCAGGGGGCGCGTTTGTGGCTTATTGGATCTGGAATAACGTTACGGCCAACATTCCCTTGTATGACCAAAAAGCCCGCATTGAAATCGCCGATGCTTTTCCTGCGACAGTCGATATTCTCGACCCATTGTCGGTAAATATAGACACTGTAATCCCTGCAAATGTCCCGATTAATCAAACCTTGACCATTCCTTTAGAAGAAACCTTCGACGTTAAGGTTAATTTTAACGGTCAAGTACCCATTAAAATGACGTTGCCCGTACACCAGTCCATTCATATTGATCAAGTCATACCTATTGACGGCAAAGTCAGCGTTAAGTTGCTAGGCGCATGGATTAAATTGCCGCTAAAAGGCTCTGTTCCTGTAAAGGCGGACATTCCGGTTAATCTAAGCATTCCTATCGACCGAAATATTGATCTAGCGTTTAGCGCGCCAGCTCAAGTGGCAATTTCAGACAAAATAAAAGTACGCCTAGATACCAATATCATCGCCGATATTCCGGTAAAAAAATCCTTATCCATTCCGGTTCTAGAGCCGCTACGCGCTAATGTCACCTTAGATAAAGCAACCGACATCACGATTCGTGAACTGAACATCGATGTGCCGCTTGAAGCCATTACCTTTAGCCCAAGTGCTCAGGTTGGAGACAAACCGTGATCACTTTGGCGCGCATTATTATTGGCGGCTGGATTCTAGTTGTACTCGCCGTTATCGGTGCAATACTCGGCTTTGTCGTGTATTCCAATGTTGTCATGGGCATTTCACTAAAGCAGCAAGCGAGCTTGATTCGCTTTGATTCACCGTTGACATTTAATACCGACCTTAACAGTAATATTAATTTTCGCTTGTTAGGCGACATCCCCATCAGTGTGCCATTAAATAATCTACGCATTCCACTTCACATTAAAGGGCAATACCAAGCGCAATTAGATATTGACTCCTCTATACCACTGAATTTAACCGCCGATTTCTCTGATACTATTTTAATTGAGACCGATCTAGAGGTAGCTGCAGGCACCGAACTAGTAAGTTCTTGGCTGCCCAATTTACCAGTACGCGGAACAATACCTATCCGCTTTGAATTACCCGTCGCGTTTACTGTACCCGTGAATACAAGTTTGCCACTAAGCTATCATGGACCGATTTCTTTTTATGTTAATCAAACAATAACGCCCAATATTCAGCAAACCATCACTACCAGCATGCACATAGACCAAATGATTACTGCGCCCGTCACCAATACGTTTTATGGCTCCATGCATGCACAAGACGCCAGCATTCCGATTACCTTTGACAATGTTCTCATTGATATTCCGTTAGAAAATATTAAATATTCCTACCCTAAGTTATCCACTGGAGAACTTAATTCCGTTTCGACAACAGAGCCTTAGCCAATGCGCAGGCTTGTATTAAGGATCGACTTTGGAATTTGAACTATATCGTCGCGGCCCGCACCATCGCTCTGACGATGAATATATTTCGTTTCGCGAAGTACGTGACCGTTTTGATTTTCGCGGGGTAGAAATTGGCGCTTGGGTTACGCAGAAAGAACAAGAAAAAGCCGCCGTCTATTTTTACGACGCACTGTGTGATTTAACTAAAATCCTCGCAGTACCCGACGAAGTTATTTCTCTGCGGGGCACTTTGGTTCTGCAATACGGTAAAGGTGGTCGCCCTGGTGTGGCGGCCCACTACGCACCCGACCAACGGGCTTTTGCACTGGCAAAAAACGCAGGGCCGGGCAGCATTGCCCACGAATGGTTTCACGCCTTCGATCATTATATTTGCAATAAAGCATTTAATGTTAACAAACCGAGATTGTTTGCCTCGACCGCTTGGCTGGCACAATATGCACCGATTGAGCACTCCCTTAACGCTTTGTTATTTAATTGCTATCGAGCCGTGCTGTTGGATAAATCCGGCGAACAGCCCAGTGAATTATTTTTAAGCTCCGCCGAAATAGATAGAGCTGCTGGTACCGTTTATTACAGCCTACCAGAAGAAATGTGCGCTCGTGCTTTCGAGGCATTTGTTCAAGATGCCCATATTAAAAATAACTATTTGGTAAAAGGCACTAAACAATCAGAAGAAGCAAAGCTTGGACTTTACCCTCAAGGTGAACAGAGAGTTTTAATCAATCAAGCTTTTCAAAATTACTTTGCACAGCTTGGACGAGCGTTAATTTTAAATAAAAGCCAATAAAAAACCCCTCAAATGAGGGGTTTTTTATGCTGATATGCAATCAGAAATGGTGTCTGAATCCTAGTGTCCAAACACGGGCGTCCTCAGCATACGAATTTACTTGAGCTTCTAAGTAGTCCGTTTTATTTAAACGACAGTCGATACCCGCTCCGACCATTAACCGAAGGTCATCATGCGATTTTAAATTTAAACCGCCCTGACTATCGTTAAATAAGCGGCCCATGCCAAGCTGAAGTTGCGGCGTCCAGCGGCCCATGCGCAAGGCGTCTGGTCGATACTGGGCCATCGCTGCCAGCGCTTGGTAGTTAATTCGACCATTACCAATACTGGCGTTCCCCATATCGACATAACGTAATTGCGCCGCCCATTCACGGTTGAAGTGATAGGCCGTAGACAACTGCCAGCTACTATCGCTGTCATCACTCAAGGTTAAATTATTATTTAACTTTGGATCCAACTGAGAAACGCCAACGCCACCTTCAACGCTCCACTCACCCGCTTGCGCTGACATCGAAGTTGCAAGCAATGCAGCCATTACCGTTGCCGAAAAACGGCGTTGACGCAGCGCCACCAGCAAGAGTGCAAGGCCGAACACTAGGCCTAGGCTCATGCTACCGCCACCAGTTGATGTCTCAACGTCTACGCCGGTATTAATCGAAGGATCAATACTGTCGTCTACGCCATCACCGTCCGCATCGGTAATGCCGGCCCCCGGTGCTTCAGGTGCTGCATCCACCGGTAAGGCAATCTCAGGATCTATGTTGTCTGGTATGCCATCGCCATCAGCGTCAGCATCCAAGTGATCAACAAAGCCATCACCATCAAGGTCAGGCATTTCGCGATCATCACGTACACCGTTGCCATCGAGATCCTCGCCGTTAAGAACGCCATTCACGTTGGCATCAACACCATCATCAATGCCATCAGCATCAGCATCTTCGCCGGTGAAGAAGGCTTGCTGTGGATTTTCATCCGCATCGCTAATGCCGTCACCATCATCATCGTCATCAAGATGGTTAGGTATGCCGTCGCCATCGAAGTCGGCACGCGAACCAAACGCACCAATAGCGTTATCGACCACATCCATAATACCGTCACGATCTACGTCGGTAGTGCTATCCAACACACCATCCAGATCGCCATCTAGATCGCTTGGCAGATTCGAGTTACTGAAATCGGTATCGACACCATTACTTCTTACATCTAAGTTGTCAGGCAAGGTATCTCCGTCACTATCCGGTAACTGAATAACGTCCGTCAGGATATCCACGCCATCATCCAGCAAGGCGTCTCCATCTTGGTCACCCAATCCAGCTTCCGCGACATCAAACAAACCATCGTTATCGGCATCTAGATCGATCATATTCAGCAAGCCATCACCGTCTTGATCGGTACTGGCGAATGCCACCAGCCACTCGGCTAGCTCATCCATTGCATCGTTAACGCCATCGAGGTTGTCATCAGTAAGACCGGTATCAACAATGCCGTCGTTGCCAATGTCTGCGTCGATTGCATCAATAATGCCGTCGTTATCGGTATCGGTTAAATCCAAATTCAATTCCACAAGATCCGAAATACCGTCGTTATCCGAATCAGTGTCATCACGATCAGCAATACCGTCACCATCAGTGTCGACTGTGTCGTCTCCCTCTAGCATGTTCGGCAAACCATCACCGTCATCGTCTTGGCCTTCAAGAATGATATCCACCAGCGCTTGTACTTCGCTGAGCTCATTCACATCGGCCAAGTTCGAACGGGCAATCGCGTTATTGATGAGATCCAATACAGTAGCCGTGACACTTGTGACGCCAGCAGTATCGTATTCAGTGATGGTTGCAGGCGTAGATCCGCTAGCATCCGCTTGGCTGGAGATAGTATTCAAAGCGACCTGAGCCAACGAAATAACCGTTGCCGTATCCGCAGCTACTGGGGTCTCAACCGCCAGTAAGTCATCGGTATAACTAACGGTTAGGCCAATCACATTACCCACGTCAGACGCGGTAATTAGATAGGTATCTTGATCGCTGCCAGCGACTTCACCACCCGACGTCCACTGATATTGAATCGTCGCGTTGGCTAAGCCATTGTTGTCCGCGATGTCTGCAGTCAGTGTTTCGCCTTCTGCAGCAACGCCACTAATCGAGGCAACACCCACATCATTAACGATGGCAACGGTAGCCACGGCCGATGCTTGGTTACCGTTGTCTGCATCGTCGGTGACAACATCCGCTGCCACACTCACGGTGGTATCAGAACCCGATGCCGTCGGCATAATAGTAGCCGTATAGCCAGTGCCACCACCCAGCAATTGGGTGACAACACCGTTGGTAACGGTAATGTCAGCCGACGTCAGAGTTGAGACATTTTCGCTAAAGGTAACAGTGACATCGAAGGCCGTAATCGCTGAACTCGGCACGCCAGTAAGGGTGGTCGTCGCACCCGTTGTATCCGCGCTCGTGGTTAGCTCAACCGCTGCCGTTGAGGTATTTCCTGCTGCGTCGCTAGCAGCACCCGCAGCCATATTGACGGTTACGTCACCGTCGGCCGTTGGTGTTATCAGCACACTATAGGTATTACCAAGTGCAGCCAAGTTGCCCGCGGTGCCGTTTGTCACAACAAAGTCGGTCAGCTCTACACCCGTGACCGTTTCGCTAAAGGTTGCGGTCACGATGAATGGTTCGTTAACCAAGGTTGCTGCAGTCGTTAGGGCAACTGCTGGGGCTGTTGCATCATAAGTAACCACTAACTGACCGGCTGCATTATTGCTATTACCAGCAACATCCACCGCAACTGCATTAACCACATCAAGCGTTACGGTACCGTCCGTAGTCGGCGTTACCAACACGGTATAGCTGGTGCCAGAACCGCTAAAATCGCTCAAGGTGGCGTTGCTAGCGCTGATATCGGCGACAACAAAATCCGTCACGTTTTCACTAAAGGTGATGGTTGCGGTAAACGCTGCATTGACCAACGTAGCTGGCGCTGAGAGCAATACAGTTGGAGCGATAGCATCGTAAGTAACCGCTAACTGTGCTGCGGCTGCGCTGTTGTTACCCGCAGCATCTTGAGCCGCATTAGCAGCAACATCTAGCGTCACCGCACCATCCGTGGTTGGCGTTACCAGCACAGAATAGGTATCACCCGAGCCACTAAAATCAGCCAGCGTGGCATTCGACACGGCAATATCACCGACAACAAAGTTATTCACGCTTTCACTGAAGGTAATAGTCGCGGTAAACGCAGCATTAATATAGCCAGATGCCCCACTAATAACTGCTGTTGGCGCTGTTGCATCGTAGGTAGCAGTCAGCTGAGTCGCGGCACTATTGTCGTTACCGGCAACATCTTGAGCTACCGCGGCGGCGACATCTAATGTCACCGCGCCGTCAGCATTCGGTGTTACCAATACGGTGTATAACGCTCCTGAGCCAGCAAAATCACTCAGAAGAGCGTTGCTAACTCCTAAATCGCTAACATCAAAACCACTGACGCTTTCGCTGAAGGCAATCGTGGCGGTGAAGGCCGTGTTAATTGCACCAGAAGCCCCCGAAATCGCTACAGTTGGAGCAGAACCATCATAGGTCGCAAGCAATTGAGTGGCGGCACTATTGGCGTTTCCTGCTGCGTCTAGTGCAGCATCTGCAGACACGTCGAGAGTCACAACACCATCCGCAGTTGGTGTTACCAACACACTGTAACTCGCGCCAGAACCACTGAAATCACTCAAGGTGGCATTGGTTACTTGGACATCGCTAAGATCAAAACCGCTGACACTTTCACTAAAGATCATGTTCGCTGTAAATGGCGCATTAATATCGCCAGATGCACCATCAAGGGTAAGTGTAGGAATAGTGGCATCGTAGGTAACCGCCAGCTGAGCGGCTGCCGTGTTGCCATTACCCGCGCTATCACTTGCGGTAGAAGCAGCCACATCAAGTGTTACAGCACCATCAGCATTCGGTGTTACCAGCACAGTGTAAGCAGCGCCAGAACCGGCAAAGTCACTAAGAAGTGCATTGCTGATACCGACATCGCTGACATCAAAGCCACTCACGCTTTCGCTGAAGGTCAGGGTTGCAGTAAAGGGAGTATTAATAGATCCCGACGCACCGCCAATAACAACCGTTGGCGCTGAACCATCATAGGTTGCCGTCAGCTGAGCGGCTGCTGTATTACCATTGCCGGCGCCATCGGTAGCAACGGCAGCAGCAACATCCACAGTAACTGGACCATCGATATTCGGGGTGACCAACACAGTATAAGTAGAACCAGATCCAGCAAAATCACTGAGGCTGGCATTGACGGCAATGATGTCACTGAGATCAAAACCGGTGATGCTTTCACTAAAGGTGACCGTTGCCGTAAAGGCGGCATTGATATCACCGGAAGCCCCACTAATCACTGCAGTTGGAGCAGTCGCATCATACGTTAACTGCAACTGAGGGCCGGCACTATTGCTATTGCCTGCGGCGTCTACGGCGACCGTATCAGCGACTTCTAACACCACAATGCCTTCAGCATTCGGTGTGACCAGTACGGTATAAACAGCACCAGAGCCACTGAAATCACTCAGCGTAGCATTTGGCGAATAAATATCGCCAACATCAAATCCCGTTACGCTTTCGCTAAAGGTAATGGTCGCGGTAAAGGCTGCGTTGATATTGCCTGATGCACCGGTAATCGCGACGGTAGGTTGCACACCATCCACCAGCACACCGGTGGTATTAGCCACACCGTTCAGGGCCATCACTATGGCATTGCCCGCAACGTCGGTAATGGCACCACTGTTCAAGCTTAACGAATCAATACTGATGCCATCGGTATCTTCGTCATTATTCTGCACGGTATAACTAAACGTTAAGGCATCGCTGCCAGTACCCGACAGATAAACAGCACTCACATTACTGCTACCGATCGTTAGATCTAACGCTGGCGTACCGCTTGCCGTATCAACCGTTAATACTTCACTTGCAGTCAGCGTGAAGCTCAACGTTTCGCCTGTCATATAGGTATCATCCGCCGGAGCGGTAACCTGAGTAACCGTTGGCGGAATCGCATCCAGCTGAATTTGGAAAGCGCTTAATGTCAACGCACTGCTGGCGTTACCGTTGGCATCCGTGACGGTAACAGTACAGTCACTGTAGGTGCCATCGACCAATGGTGTGCTGTTATCTGCTTGAGTCAAACTAAAGGTTAAGTTACCCGCAGCTACTGCGCCTTCGCTGGCACTGCCACAAGAGCCGCCAACCGCTAACGTACCCGCCTGACTGATATTAATCGTGACATCAGGAGTTGGATCGTTCGTTGGGCTGGTCACTGCCGTGACTTCCGAAAGGCTAGGGGCCAAGGTATCAACCGTGATAGTAAAAGTCTTGAGCTGCGAAAGGTCATCACCGCCATTCGTCACGCCGCCACTATCACGCACTTGCGCCTGAATGGTGGCAACGCCTTCAACGTTCGCTGTTGGGGTGTATGTCAGTGTGCCATTGCTCGCAATACTGACAGAAGAAACGACACCGCTTGGATCAGACACTTCGCTGACCACATAACCCAAAACGGTTTGCGTATTTTCATCCGCACCGCCGCCAGCACTCGACATCGACGCAAAACCAGCCACCGTTTGAGCGCTTCCGCCCACACCGTTGAACGTCTGATTAGCTAGCGAGGAGATCGTAGGTTCGTCGTTAACCGGGGTAATCGTCACGTTCACCGTGCGGCTATCCGTATTGCTGCCATCGCTCACAATAACAGTGAAAGTATCACTTCCATTTAAGTTCGTCGTAGGCGTATAAGTGACGGAGCTTGGCGTACCGTTAGTCGTAGGAGTGGAAGCTGTTCCGGAAGCCTGTGGCGTGCCTTTTGTACCGCCAGAGGCGGACCAAGTTAACGTCTGGCCCGAGTCTGAATCAGACGTTGCAAAGTTAGAAGTACTTACCGCATTGCTGCCAGAGTCTTCTAGTACGGTAATGGCAACGGCTGAGTTAGCCATCGACGGAACGGCACCGGTATTCACAAAAAAACTATCCGACGTCGAATTATTGTTCGCATCGGTTGCAGTAACCGTGATGTTAGCGCCACCTTGGCCAACCACATTGGCAATCGTCAGATAAAATAAGTTACCTGGTGAAGTACCGGGGTCGCGAGTAACACTAATATCTGCATTACGAATTGCACTTTGATTGTCAGATGAGACGGTGACATTAATAACGTCTAAATAATTTGCGCCAGTAATCGGGGGATCTTCAATTTCAAAATCCAGCGTAATATTACCTCCCACGGCTAATGAAATATCCGTAAGAAATACGCCTGGGTTATCCTTAGGGAAGACCGGCGGTAAGTTATCGCCGTCTGTCCATGTGTATCCTAGAATCGTACAGATACTGTCACTGATAATTGGATCGCCCGTCGTATAATAAGCAGGCGCTCCGCCTGCAGTCACACAGCTCAAGAAGCTCTTACGACCGGTCAGTCCACTAATATCACCCGAGGTATCACCAACCACATTCTCGCCACCCGCAAGAAAGTTGTTTTCACTCAAAAAGGCAAGAGCCTCAGAGTCAACTTGTCGAGACGCTGGCTTGACATAGTGACTATTCCCAAAAGCCCCAAATGCTTGGCTTTTTTGTCCTGTGTCTGCTTTCTCATACTGAGAAATCGCCGCTCGTGTATTTAGCCCATTACGGGAAATACTTGCGGGGCGTATCGACGCATTGGCGAGTGGTGCCGCCATCGCCATTATTGGCAGTACCGCTTTTAACGCATTCAGCGTTTTGGGGCGATGGGTTGGGAGTTTCTTATCCATGGAAAATCCTTCAGGTGGTGAGTCCTGGGTGGCAAAAATGATTCCGCATTCTCGGATGACTGGGTTCAATCACTTCCGGAAAGCAGGTGTTATTTAAAATGGCAATGTCATAAATTTGATCAACATTACCTTGGAAACTAATCTGACCAACCACCTCGTTATTTTCGAGATTAATCAGCCAAATGCCGGAGCACGTTTCCCCTTCTTTTTCGTCAATAAGGGCAGGTGCAGATACATCGCTGTTACGACGACGCGATAAACCAACAAACATTAAACTGCCATAAATATCGATACCGCGAGTAAAGCCGGGTAATTCAGCAATGACTTCCGTTTCGCCAGTATCAGGGTGATAGCAATTCACCTGACCAACACCTGAATGACAGAAATAGACTTTACCGTTATGCCAACGTGGCGAGTGCGGCATGGACAAACCACTGACAACAATTTCATTGCGTTTAACATCAATTAACGTGCCTGTACGTTTATCGCTGTCACGCCACTGTTTGGCATTCTCAAATTGAGAAAAGGTCGTCACATAAGCAGGCTCGCCATCACGCAGAGTCATGCCATTTAAATGGCAGCGATCTTCCGGAGTCAGCTTGTCAATAAAAGGCGGCTTCCACTGAGGGACAAAACTATATGCAGGGTCGACCGTGGACAAACAAGAAAAACTGGAATTAACCACCCACAATCCAGCATTTCCCCATTCAATATCGTGAATGTTAATCATGCCGGTGTAATGTGAGGATCGAGTGATAAAACACGCATCCACACGTGCATCTACAGGCTGTAACTTACGTTGATATTCTTCGTCTTTAGCACGAATCTCAATGTCTTCCTGGTTTGCCTCATCATCGTTAAACACACGAGGGGCAGTGACATCTTTATGAATATCCGGAAGAGGATGTTTAATTTGAGTCAGTAATCTATCTTCACGCTGAAAATGAATAATCTGAGTAAATGTACCAAGAATCAGCCCCTGATCCGTCACCGTCAGGCCCATCGGGCGTGGAAATTCTTTAAAATTAATTTCGAGCGATTCGCCATCAGTACGCACCAGCATCAAGCGTCCAGCCTGATACGACGTGAACGCCAAAGATATATTCAGATGTTTAAAAACTGCCGGTAAATTATCCGAATAAGTATAAGAAAAATCGGCGAGTTCAACGTTATCAGTCATGGCTTACAAATCCCGCAAGTGAATAGGGGTAGAAGAAGGAATGACTTGAGACCCAAACTGGGCAATTTGTAACTGCGAAACGAGCTGATCGAGTGTAAGCGAGGGGGTAGCAGAAAGAAGTAACGCGAAATAACCTGAAGCAACAGCAGCCGACAATGACGTTCCTGAGAAATGCCCATACCCTCCCCCTGCCTTAATAGCTGGGCTGGGCTTTCCATAAATGTAGGCATCCACGGAGCTTCCATAATTACTGAACCTCGTCCTTTTTCCATGTTCATCCGCTGCACCAACGACAACGGCGTCCAGCAGTGACGCCTCACTCGCGTCAGCTGTTAATTCCAACCCTGCATTGCCGGCTGAAAATACCACAGCAATACCTTTTCCAGCGCGGCCATTTTGCGCCAAGTCAGAAACGATATCAGCTAGTGGGTCTAATAGCCATTGAGAAGCCCAACTGGCGTTAATGATGTCAGCGTTTGACAGTTTAGCTAGGTAGAAACTGAGTAAAGTACGACTCGTCCATGTATCGGAGTTCCGTATTGCAATGAGTCCAGCCTCAGGGGCGATACCATCAATTCCTCGCTCATCGTGGGCTGCGAAAATAGTACCAACCACCTTAGTACCATGAATGTCGAGCTCGCTCTTTGGGCTAACATCCTGAACCTTTTGTTCGGCGTCGTAAGAAAACACAACATCGGTGAAACGTAACTCTTCATGGCTTAGCGCAAAGCCGTCATCAATCACTGCGACTTTCACCCCACGCCCCTTGGTTGTTTGCCAAAGGGTGGGAATATCTAATTGCGAAAAATAGGGGGCGGGATTTAGCGCCAGCTGTTGATCTTCAGTATTTGTACGACCAGTGTCAGTACGGATAGTCAGCTGTAATATATCCGGCTGCACCAAAGAAATATTAGAAGTGCTACTCAACACCTTCATCACGGCTGAAAGCTGATCACGGGTATTTAAAGTCACCAAGTAATAATTCGACTCAGGCATTAAATACAGCTCATTCACGGCAGCGATACGCGAATCGAGTGCCTGCAAAGAGAGCTTCGTCAATCCTGATGCACGGACAATAAGACGATTACTCAACGACACCTGCAGTGCTTTGCCTGAGACGCTATAAACATCACTCGTCTGATTAACACCATTAGACTCGTTAGCAATGGGCGTTAAACAGTAGGTTTTATTAAAATTTCGAAAAGGAATCTCGCAGGCAAAAGCAGTGCTCACCCACAGTAAACATAAAACTCCAAACAGCTTTCTAAAAAAAACAGACATCCAAGCTCGAACCATAAATTATTTTCATAAAAAGGTGGCCATCCATGGCCAAGCTGCACTAACCGCGGCTAGGGTACAAACCCACTAACGCGATGCAATAGTTCATGCCAATCATCGGCTGGCGATTTTCGTGTGACTGACCGCCCCCTGTCTCAGACAAGGCCTCGGGTGCCATGGTGGTATTCACAGTCCCGGTATTATCTAAATACAGGATATTGTCATTAACAGGCTTATCAATGCCCATCATTTTATCTGGGCCAGGCGTTGCAGAGTTGCTGATTGATTGCGAACCATAAACGATATGTTTGTGGGCCGGAATCTGAGCCTCAGTTAAGGTAACGGATTCGACGCCGGTTTTCTCGCCTAAACGACGCGCCGTCAGACCCGGCCCCCGACCTGGGTGCATAGCGGCTCGCCCTGCTAAGTTGGGCAATCCAAAAGTAGTTCGGCCATCACCGCCGTACGTGGTGCCTAAAATAGAAAACAACGCCGTATTTTGTGAGACAGGCAACAACTGTCCATCGCACTTCGCCCAGCCACTAGGGGCAAAATTACAGCCCATTATTCTAATTTCTCCGATAAATGGTTCTGACATAATTCTGACTCCTTAATGACGTGACGGATAAATACCGAACAGCGCAATGATGTAATTGATACAAAGCGCAGGCATGAGATTAGTATGGCTTCGAGAACCACCCGCAGTAGCGACAACATCACTACTTAATCCCACAACGTTCGATAGTGTTGATGTATAAGATTCATCGCCGTCGGTATGGCTACCTAATACATCATTGGCAGGATTAGAAGATGAAACTTCAGCCGTAGACGCCATGAAACCATGACTATGCGGAGGGATTTCATTCACAGTTAAGGTTACATTTTCTTCACCGTAGCGAGCGCCAAGGCGACGCAAAGAAAGACCTGGGCCTTGCCCCTGATGCACCGGAAGACGACCAAGCATATCGGGCAATCCAAACGTGGTACGACCATCACCACCATAAACAGTGCCCAACAAAGAAAACAATGCATCATTCTGGCTAACCGCCATCAACTGACCATCACAAAATGCCCAGCCACGCGGAGCGAAATTTCCAGCGAACATACGAATTTCGCCAACAAATGGTTCTGACATAATAGACTCCTTAGTTAGATAAATTTTGCGTTGCTTCAGCTACGCGAAGGGAAAAGCCCTTGCAGAGCAATACAAAAATTAACAGCAATAGATGGCTGATTATTATCATGAGCCATCCCACTACCCGCCGTAGAAACAGACGCCGGAGCCAAGGCAACCAAAGATGATGGCGCTACATACATATTTGTTGGCACATTTTGGGTTTTATCAACAGCCGTCGCGAGCATAGAGCCAGTAAACTGCTTAGTCGTAGCGTTTGCGGTGGTTGCCTTTACCGCGTGCGAGTGAGCCGGCATTTCAGCGGCTGTTAACGTGACATATTCAATACCTTGCTTTGCGCCTTGTAATAACTGCTCATCGTCACCAGCGGGGGTGCGGCTACGCATATCCGGCAACGCAAATGATGTGCGACCATCACCGCCATAAGTAGTGCCTAGCAACGAATACAAAGATTGGTTTTGATTGATTGGCAGAATCTGCCCATCACACTGTGCCCAACCGCGCGGCGCCCAACCAAATCCAAACATACGGATTTCGCTTAAAAAGGGTTCAGCCATATCTATCTCCTTTTGTTTACTTTAGGTGTGGGGTTCCCCACAATTTGCCCTAGATGCCTGACACTATCCTTTTTAGAGAAAAGACAATGACCGACAAAAATTGCTGGACAAACCGAGTTAAATTACGTCGGTTTACCGAGCAAGACCTCACCTTCATGGAACAACTGTATGCCGCTGGCCGGGTTACTGAATTAGCAATGACACCCTTTTCCGACGAGCAAAAATCTTTATTTATAAAACAGCAATTCACCGCTCAGCTTACGCATTACACGACCCACTATAATTCTGAAAAATTTGAAATTATTGAAGTCGATGGACAAATGGCTGGGCGTTTGTTTATCGATATTTGGGACAACGAAATACGAATAGTCGATATTGCCTTGGCGCCGCACATTCAAAACCAAGGGCTTGGAGGCTATTTGTTGAATAAGGTCATAGAACAAGGGAGAACGTTGAAAAAACCCGTAACGATTCACGTAGAGCAAAATAATCCAGCAAAACGATTGTATGAAAGACTGGGCTTTAAAGAAAAAAGTCGTACGAACGAGGTCTATATTTTGATGGAGCGTACCTGCTGTTAATATTTTCATTCGCGTCCCTGCGTTTTAACTCACCGTTTTCGGCTGATAACGGTTTGATATTCAGTCGGACCGTGAGCAGTAATAAATATTTCTTCCTGCCCAAACGAATCATGAACTGCGCGGTAAGATCCTTGCGGAATCCGGAAGCTTTCATCGCCATTAAATAGCACCGCAAAACCTTCCCAGTCATCACCGTCGATAGGCGATTTTTCAACGCTAACCACACTCAGCTGAACAGAGTTTTCAGCGCTATCAAATACAGCCACCTTGCTACCCAGCAAAGCGCTCATACTGTCGAAATTCAATCTACTCATATCACTCTCTCAGCAACTGCACACTATCAGACGGATATGACCATGAAGAGTCAACCGTCCTTCATGGTCGATTGACCACTGAGCTGGATATCAGCCACAGAAGCTGGCCATTCTACGCCACTCAAATTCCAATTTCGTATTCAGTGAGGTCGGCTCGAGCCACCCGCATATATCATTTCCCACTAAAAATACCTTAGTGCCGTCGCAAATAAACTCTTGGCCGCACTACCCGAGATACGTACACTGAATACTTAACAACGCCGAGCGTTGGCATCTAACCAGCCGCCTTCCTTACGAATGCAGCCGCATGATGTCTTCGCCGTGGTACTCATTAGCAGTACCACCAGGGTTCCGCCGGAAACGGTTGAGCCTCCCACATTTGGAAAGGTGTAACATGACTCTGCAAGACTCGCACGGACGGCGCTTTAGCTATTTGCGTCTGTCGGTTACTGACGTCTGTAATTTTCGTTGCAATTACTGTCTGCCAGACGGTTATGAGTGCAGCGACGATACGGCGTCGCTAACGGTTGAAGAAATCACTCACTTGGCCCGCGCCTTTGCGGCTCAAGGAACCCGTAAAATCCGCATTACTGGCGGAGAACCTAGCCTGCGTCGCGATTTACCTCAAATCATTCAGGCCGTAGCAAATACCCCCGGCATTGAGCAAGTGGCCATCACCACCAATGGTTATAAGCTCACCAAGCACCTTCCTGCGTGGCACGCAGCCGGACTGACCCAGCTTAACGTCAGTATCGACAGCTTAGATCCGCGCCAATTTAAGGCGATTACAGGACATGATCGCTTACAAGAATTATTGGATGGCATCGCGCTAGCGCAAACGTTGGGGTTTAAAAACATTAAGGTCAACGCTGTATTATTACGCGACTACAATCTTGCCGAATTCGATCATTTCCTAGATTGGATAAAAACAACACCCATCACCCTGCGCTTTATTGAATTAATGCAAACAGGCGACAACCAAGATTACTTCGCCGCCAATCACGTATCGGGCGAGAGTATTAAGCAACGCTTAGAAGCAAACGGCTGGCAGCCTGTTCTACGTCGTGCTCACGCCGGCCCAGCACAAGAGTTTTGCCATCCGGAATACGAAGGCCGTATTGGTTTAATCATGCCGTACAGCAAGGATTTTTGCTCCACTTGTAATCGTTTACGTATTTCGTCGCTGGGTAAATTACATCTATGTTTATTTGGCGAGCATGGCTACGATCTACGACCATTAATGACAGTCGATAAAGAGGCCGAACTGGAACTGGCTTTACAAGAACTTCTACAAAAAAAGACGGCCACCCACTTTTTACACGATGGCGAAACCGGCGCAATCCAACACTTTGCCATGATTGGGGGCTAGCATGAGTGTCATTGGTGTTGTACTGGCAGGCGGTAAATCAAGCCGCATGGGGCAAGATAAAGCACTATTGCGCCTACCAAACGGCAAGACCTTGTTAGAACACAGTATCGAACTATTAAACGGTCTAGGGTTGGCTGATGTTGTTATTAGCCGTGCAACTCGCCCCGACAAGATCGCGCAAGATATTAGCTGCATCGCCGACCAAACATTTAATCTCGGTCCGCTAAGTGGTATAGCCGCGGTTATCAATGCTCGACCTGAAGCTAATGCATTACTGATTATTCCTGTAGATCTGCCCTTTTTAACCGACGAGCTTCTAGCAGAATTATTAGAACGCGGACAAAACCTGCAGTGTGCCAGCTATTTCTGCAAACATTATTTACCGTGTTATTTACCTATTAATAATACGACCACTTCGTATATCGCGCAGCAACTTGAAAACCCTGATGCTCGACGGTCAGTGTTTGGTCTATTAAAAAATGCTAACGCACTAGCGCTGCCCGTCGATAGTAACTTCTTAGCAAACGCCAATACACCCGAAGAATGGCAGCGCGTATTCCGCCACTATTCATCACACAGTTTTAAAGGAATTTAATATGGCTAAAACCTATAACGACGAATTTATACCATTAAAGATTTCTGTTTTAACAGTATCTGACAGCCGTACTGAAGAAACAGATACCAGTGGTCAATATTTAGTGGAAGCCATTACCGCTAGCGGACATCACATTAGTGATAAAAAAATTGTGATCGATGACGTATATAAGATGCGCGCACAATTGAGCCACTGGATTGCAGATGATCGAACTCAAGTTATTATTATTACGGGGGGAACGGGTTTCACCGAGCGAGATTCCACGCCAGAAGCCGTAATTCCATTATTTGATAAAACCGTTGACGGATTTGGTGAATTATTCCGCCAATTATCTTATGACGACATTGGTACTTCTACCATTCAGAGTCGAGCAGTTGCAGGACTAGCAAATGACACTTTAATTTTCTGCATTCCCGGATCGACTAGTGCATGCCGAATGGGTTGGGAAAAAATTATTAGGAGTCAAATTGATAGCCGACATAATCCTTGCAATTTCGCACTTCGATTAAAAAATGTGCGTAAGAATTGTTTAACCCGCGGATAATCACTTATGACTGAGTTCTCTCATATTGATAGTCGTGGCGAAGCCTGTATGGTCGACGTCAGCGAAAAAACACCAACCGTGCGCATGGCGCAGGCCGAAGGCTTTATTAGCATGCAGCCCACTACATTAGAAAAAATTGTTAGTGGTAATCATCATAAAGGTGACGTGTTTGGTGTGGCACGCATTGCAGGCATTCAAGCAGCGAAACAATGTGCCAATTTAATTCCATTGTGCCATCCGTTAATGTTGTCGAAAGTCGCAGTTGATTTTGAAATCCAACAAGATAAAAACCGTGTACGCATCGTTAGTATGTGTAAATTAACGGGCCAAACTGGCGTCGAGATGGAAGCATTAACCGCTGTTTCGATTGCTGCATTAACATTATTTGATATGTGCAAAGCAGTAGATCCAGCCATGCAAATTGATGGCATCCGCGTATTAGAAAAGGTTGGTGGTAAATCTGGGCACTGGCATGTGAGCGGAGCTTCACAATGAAGGTAATGTTGTTTGCACGTCTGCGTGACGAGATTGGCCAAACATTTATTGATATTGAGCTACCTGAACCGTCGAATCTGGCAACGCTAAAATCTATAATTTCTGAGAATTACTCGTTACTGGCCGATGAAATACAGGCCGGTCGAGTATTAACCGCTATTAATCAGGTGTTATGCCATGATGATCAATCAGTGATTACCAGTTCAGATGAAGTTGCTCTTTTTCCTCCTATGACTGGCGGCTAAAATGGATTCCATCACGGTACAAACTAACGACTTCAATATCGCTGATGAATATCAGGCGCTATGTGGACAAAACACTGAAGCGGGTGCGATTGTATTTTTTAGTGGACTCGTACGTGACCGTAATGAAGGTAGCGATGTCACCGGTTTATTTCTCGAACACTATCCTGGCATGACCGAACGCTCGCTAGAAGACATCGTTAAACAAGCACGTCTGCGTTGGCCTATTTTGCAAGTGCGATTAATACATCGAATCGGCCAACTCGATATTAACGATCAAATCGTATTTGTTGGTGTTAGTAGCGCTCACCGTGAAGCTGCATTCGATGCCTGCCGATTTATTATGGATTTTTTGAAAACTGAGGCGCCATTTTGGAAGAAAGAAACCCGCACCGATGGCCATCACTGGATTGAATCGCAAACAAAAGATCAAGAAGCGAAAACTCGCTGGAATAAATAAACGCAACAAGCAATCCAAATAAAAAACGCCGATAAAATCGGCGTTTTTTATTTATAGCTCACATTAGCTCATGTCTAATCTTGCAAACGTAAGTTGTTCGAAGAACCATCAAAACGATCCGCATTGGTTTCATTGCCAAGCTTGATCATTAAACGTAAATCGTTTGGTGAATCCGCGTGAGCAATTGCATCTTCGTAAGTGATTTCGCTTTGCTCGTACAAGGAATAAAGAGCTTGATCGTAAGTCTGCATACCGAGTTCGTTTGAACGCGCCATCAGAGCCTTCAATTCGTGTACATCGCCTTTTCGAATCAAGTCAGACACCAAAGGGGTGTTCAGCAACACTTCCACCACGGCACGACGGCCACGACCATCAGGGGTAGGAATTAATTGCTGAGCAACAATGGCACGCAAGTTAAGCGATAAATCCATCCAAATTTGCGAATGACGTTCTTGTGGAAAGAAGTGAATAACACGATCCAGTGCTTGGTTAGCGTTATTACCGTGTAAGGTCGCCAAACACAAGTGACCGGTTTCTGCGAAGGTAATCGCATGTTCCATTGTTTCTGCTGAACGCACCTCACCAATCATAATGACGTCGGGCGCCTGACGCAGACAATTTTTTAAGGCAACCGCAAAGGTTTCCGTATCCAAACCCACTTCGCGCTGGGTAACGATACAATTGTCATGCTGATGAATAAATTCAATCGGATCTTCGATACTTAAGATGTGGCCTTTGCTATTACGGTTACGATGACCAATCATCGCGGCTAGCGAAGTTGATTTACCGGCCCCCGTTGCCCCCACAAATAGAATCAAACCACGCTTCGACATTGATAAGTCTTTAATAATGTCGGGTAAGCCTAATTGATCAACGCTAGGAATACGGGTTTCGATTCGACGTAACACCATGCCTGCTGTGTTGCGCTGAAAAAACGCACTCGCACGAAAACGCCCAATACCTGAGGCGTTAACGGCGAAATTCAATTCTTTCTTTTCTTCGAACTCATGTTGTTGACGTTCGTTCATCATACCAACAACAATTTCGCGGGTTTGTTCAGCACTCAATACCGTCTTATTTAAAGGCACCAGTTTACCGTGCACTTTCATCGAAGGAGGCACACCTGCGGTAATAAACAGGTCTGAGGCACTCTTTTCGACCATAAGCCGTAAAAATTTTTCCATTGACACGCTGATCTACTCCTAGAAATTTTCTGGCATTTTGGCTTTTTCTCGTGCGGTCTCACGAGATATTAATCCTTTACCGACCATGTTTTGCAAGCACTGATCCATAGTCTGCATACCGTAACTCGCGCCAGTCTGTATCGACGAGTACATTTGCGCCACTTTGTCTTCACGAATCAAATTTCGAATCGCTGGTGTACCAATCATGATTTCATGAGCCGCAATTCGACCACCGCCGTTTTTCTTTAACAAACCCTGAGACACAACGCCTTGTAGCGACTCGGATAACATTGAGCGCACCATTGATTTTTCTTCTGCCGGAAACACGTCGACAATACGGTCAATGGTTTTCGCGGCCGAGCTGGTATGCAAAGTACCAAATACCACGTGACCGGTTTCTGCCGCGGTTAAGGCCAAACGAATAGTTTCTAAGTCGCGCATCTCACCCACGAGAATCACATCCGGGTCTTCACGTAACGCCGAGCGTAACGCTTCATTAAAACCTAGAGTATCGCGATGCACTTCACGCTGGTTGATCAGGCTTTTTTTGGATTCGTGTACGAATTCAATCGGGTCTTCAACCGTTAGAATATGGTTGTATTTGGTTTCATTGATGTAATCCACCATAGCCGCTAACGTCGTCGACTTACCTGAACCGGTAGGCCCAGTCACCAGCACAATGCCGCGCGAAATATTGGCCATGTCTTTAAAGACTTGCCCCATACCGAGCTGATCCATCGTCAAAACCTTGGATGGAATCGTACGAAACACTGCACCGGCACCGCGATTGTGATTAAAGGCATTCACACGGAAACGGGCAACGCCTGACACTTCAAACGAAAAGTCAGTTTCTAAGAACTCTTCAAAATCCTTACGCTGCTTATCGTTCATAATATCGTAAACCAGCGCGTGTACTTCTTTGTGACCCAACGGCGGCAAATTAATTCGACGCACATCGCCGTCTACACGAATCATCGGCGGTAAATCAGCTGAAAGATGTAAATCGGATGCGCCTTGCTTCGCGCTGAATGCCAATAGTTCGGTAATATCCATAGCCACTCCTATGTAAAAAGATGCTTATCTGGTGCAACGCTAACTTTGATGACTCTAGCCTACGCTGACCGTTTCGCTGATGTCTGGTGTATCATGATCAAGACTAGCATTCGTTGACCAGGTTCACTGAATCCACACATCCTAAACAAAGCCTTTGTAATGTCTACTATTGAAACTCAATACCAGCAGGTTGTTAATCGAATACACGGCGCATGTGACGCCAGCGGACGAAAGCGCGGTGATGTTCGCCTGTTAGCCGTTAGCAAAACCAAGCCTGCAGAAATGGTTGAGGCCTGCTATCACATGGGGCAACGCAGCTTCGGCGAGAACTACCTCCAAGATGCCTTAGACAAAATAACCGCTCTCAGCCACTTGTCTGATATCGAGTGGCACTTCATTGGCCCACTGCAATCGAATAAAACACGCCCTGTTGCTAATCACTTCCAGTGGTTAGAAACCTTAGATCGCGAAAAAATAGCCGTGCGGCTCAATGAGCAGCGGCCCGAGGGTCTGCCGCCACTGAATGTTCTCATTCAGGTCAACATCAGCGACGAACCACAAAAAGCCGGTATCGCAACAAACGACGTTGCTACCTTCGCGCAACAGCTACAATCGTTGCCTAAGCTTAAGGTGCGTGGTCTCATGTGCATCCCTGAAGATACTCCTAATGAAGAACACTTGCGCCATCAGTTTGAACGCATGCAACAACTTCTTCTGGAACTTCAGCAAATCGTTCCAGAAGCTGACACCTTGTCGATGGGAATGTCAGGAGACCTAGAATTAGCCATCGCCTGTGGCTCAACCCAAGTTCGTATTGGCACTGATATTTTTGGCGCACGTAACTAACAACACCCGCTACTCTAGAAAATAACGGCCTGTCTTATCAGCCGAATAGATACAAGGAACAAAAATGACTCAAATTGCATTCATTGGCGGCGGCAACATGGCTACCAGCATCATTGGTGGTTTAATTCGTCAAGGTAACATCAGTGCAGACTTAATCCATGTCAGCGATCCGGGTGCCGAGCAACGAGAAAAATTGACTGCGACTTTTGCTGTTAACACACACGCGGATAATCAAGAGGCCATTGCCAATGCTGGCGTTGTGATATTGGCCGTTAAACCGCAAATGATGAAAGACGTTCTGCTGCCGCTAAAAGCGACCTTGTCGGCACGTCAGCCACTGATCATATCTATTGCTGCTGGCATCAATCTGCCGTCACTACAAGCATGGAGTGGCTGTAAATCCGTTGTGCGTTCAATGCCAAATACACCGGCGTTAACTGGCACTGGCGCGACCGGCTTATTCGCCAGTAGTGAAGTTACCTTGGATCAACGCAACCAAGCCGATGCACTACTGCAAGCAACAGGTATTACCGTGTGGGTGAAAACAGAGGCCGAGATCGACGCAGTGACAGCCCTATCCGGTAGCGGCCCGGCGTATTACTTCCTACTCATGGAAGCGATGATCGCCGCAGGACGAGAACTGGGTTTAAGCGAAGAAACCGCGACGAAGCTGACATTGCAAACGGCTTTGGGAGCCGGACAGATGGCGATGAATGCCGATGTTGACCCTGCAGAACTGCGCCGTCGCGTGACATCACCCGGTGGCACGACGGAACGAGCCATTGCCACCTTCGAAGGCGCGCACCTGCGTGACATCGTAAGTGCTGCGATGAAATCCGCCTGCAGCCGTGCCGCGGAACTCAGCGAACAACTTGGGGACTGAATAAGGCAAGATAGGCACTGGTAAAATATCGCCAGTGCCCATATGTTAAGAACATCGCCAGTTTAATGGCATAAATTAAGAGTTGATGGAGTTTTCATGTCCACCTTGTCTCAAGTAGGTATGCTTTTAGCCAACACAATAGGCAGCATGGTTCTGCTGATTGTTGTGTTACGTTTTTTATTACAGCTGGTACGCGCAGACTTTTATAACCCGTTATCACAGTTCATCGTGCGCTTCACCAATCCAGCACTGATTCCACTACGTAAAGTTATTCCGGGTTTTGGCGGCTTAGATGTAGCCTCAATCGTACTGGCATTAATTACTCAGTACCTTCTGCTAGCCATACTCGTTGTTATCGCGACGGGCTCTATTAACATACCGTGGGTCTCCATGATTCCTTGGGCTCCAGTGGCGCTATTCTCGCTTATTCTAAAGATCTATTTTTGGGGACTATTGATCACGGTTATTGCTTCTTGGATTGCGCCTAACTCCTACAACCCAGCGCTAATACTGATCAATCAAATACTAGAACCGGCCATCCGACCTATCCGTAAAATGCTGCCCGACATGGGAGGATTAGATTTATCACCGATTGTTGTTTTCCTCAGCATTCAAGTAATTGAAATCGCCGTACTAGGCCCACTAGTTCAAGCAGTTGGCATGCCTGCAGGCCTCATGTTGTAAAACATGAGCCTATTCTACCAATGGCAGGCGGAAGATCTGGTCCTCACCTGCCATCTCCAACCGAAAGCCAGCAAAGATGAGTTTGCTGGCGAACACGGCGAAGCAATCAAAATCCGCATCAAAGCAGCCCCCATTGAAGGCAAAGCCAACGCCGCCCTGATTGCGTTCTTAGCCAAGCAGTTTGGTGTCAGTAAGCGCGATATTGAAGTGATTAGCGGTGAACTGAATCGGCATAAGCGGGTGCGAGTATCGCAGCCGAAGAAGATACCGGAAGCGTTGGCGGCTGTTTTGTTAATGAATGAGAACCCTCTTTAATCCTGCTACACTGCGCTGCTAAAATTTGAACCCCCTAGTTACGGATATCCACCCTCGATGCCGGATGTTATTCCTCATGATTCCGTCGGTCTGGTCAGCCCGAGAACACAGCATTTCGATGAGCCTCTGACATTACGCAGTGGCCGTGTGTTGCCGCAATATGATCTTGTCTACGAAACCTACGGTGAACTGAACGCCGATTGCTCTAACGCCATTTTGATTTGCCATGCGTTAAGTGGTGATCATCATGCGGCTGGTTATCACAGCATGGATGACAAGAAGCCGGGGTGGTGGGATTCGTGTATTGGTCCTGGCAAACCCATTGATACGCGTCGCTTCTATGTTGTTGCGTTGAATAATCTAGGTGGTTGCGCAGGTTCCACTGGACCAACCAGCATCAACCCAGAAACTGGGGAAGTTTACGGCCCAGATTTTCCAATCGTCGCTGTGCGTGACTGGGTACAAAGCCAAGCACGTTTAGCCGATGTGTTAGGCATTAAGCAATGGGCAGCGGTGGTTGGTGGTTCGCTTGGTGGTATGCAAGTATTGCGCTGGTCGATCCAATACCCCGAGCGCGTAAAACATGCAGTGGTTATTGCCTCAGCACCTAAACTCTCTGCACAGAATATCGCTTTCAACGAAGTCGCACGTCAAGCCATTGCCAAAGATCCAGACTTCCATGATGGCTGGTATCACAAGCACGGTACCATCCCTAAGTCCGGCTTAATGCAGGCGCGTATGTTAGGTCACCTGACCTACCTATCGGACGATGCTATGCGCGAAAAATTTGGCCGCGAACTACGCGAAGGGAAATTGAACTTCAGCTTCGCACCTGAGTTCGAAGTCGAAAGTTATTTGCATTATCAAGGTGAAAAATTCAGTACTCGTTTTGACGCCAACACTTATATGCTGATGACCAAAGCGCTGGATTATTTTGATCCTGCACGCGATTACGACAATGATCTAGTAAAGTGTCTAAGTCAGTCTAAATGCGATTTTCTCGTAGTCTCGTTTACTACCGATTGGCGCTTTGCGCCTGAGCGCTCGTTAGAAATTGTTAATGCATTAACCCATGCTGATAAAAACGTCAGCTATGCCTGTATTGAATCCACCAATGGCCACGATGCTTTCTTGCTGCCCATTCCACGCTATCTCAATTTATTCCATGCCTACATGGAACGCGTTGCAACCAGCTGCAATTTGCCGGAGGTAGCGCATGAATAAATTACGTGAAGACCTCGCCATTATTCAGCAATGGGTGAAACCAAATAGCCAAGTGCTCGATTTAGGCTGCGGTGAAGGTACCTTATTGCGCTACCTACAAGACAGTAAAAATGTCCGCGGCTATGGCTTAGAAATTGATGACGATAAAATTACCGCCTGCATTCGCAACGGCGTTAATGTTATTGAACAAAATCTCGATAATGGCCTTAGTAATTTTCGCGACAACAGCATTGATACCGTCATCATGACCCAAGCACTGCAAGCCGTGCAGCGTCCTGATCTACTGTTAGACGAGATGTTGCGAATTGGTAAAGAAGCCATCGTCACCTTTCCTAACTTTGGCTACTGGCGCACGCGTTTTTATCTTATGCTTAAAGGCCGCATGCCCATGTCGGAGACCTTGCCGTATAACTGGTACGATACGCCGAACATTCATATGTGCACCTTCCGCGATTTTGAAGTGTTATGTCGCGGCAAAGGCATTCGGATTTTAAATAAAACCGTAGTCGACGATCAGCATAAAGAACACTGGCGCATGCAAGTATGGCCAGCCATGCTGGGCGAAATTGCGGTTTACCACATCACAAGGAGATAGGCTGATGAAATTATTATTCGTACGTCAATTTGCTCAAATCGTTGCCGTTGCTCTCGTTTTATTGAGCGCCCATGCACAAGCGGCTGATACTGGTGAACAGAAAAAAGTTTTTGGTGAATACGAAGTTCACTATATTGGTTTAAATTCGAGCTTTTTACCCGAAGATGCAGCTGCGGCCTATAATATCCCGCGCTCTCGTTCGTTAGGTTATTTAAGCATTTCTATTCTTAAAGACGAAGGTGGCGAATTAGCAGTGCCTGTTTCGGCAAAATTAACCGGGACCATCCGTAATTTAATTGGTCAGGTGCGTGAACTGGAATTTCGTGAAATTAAAGAGACTAATGCCGTGTATTACATCTCAACGTTTCGCTTCGATGATAAAGATATGTACACCATTGATCTAAAAGCGACTCCGGAAGGCCAACCCCGCACTTTCGATGTCACTTTCAGTCAGCAGTTTTATCAAGAATAGTATTATAGAAATTCGATAGATTGAGCAAATAGAGAATATGACCACCAAAATCGTATTGGCGAGCGGCAATGCAGGAAAGCTGCGTGAGTTTTCAGCGATGTTTGCGCAGCACTTCGCCGATGCCAATGTTGAATTGATTCCGCAGACAACCTTAGGTGTCGATGACGCCGAAGAAACCGGCTTGAGCTTTGTTGAGAACGCTATTCTGAAAGCCCGCCACGCCTGCGCAATTACTGGTTTACCAGCCTTAGCAGATGATTCGGGTTTAGAAGTTGATGCCTTACAGGGCGCACCGGGTATATACAGTGCGCGCTATTCTGGCCAAGGCGACAGCGCGAATAATGAAAAATTGTTAACGGCATTAGTGGGTATTCCAGAAGCACAACGCACGGCCCGTTTTCAGTGCGTGCTCGTCTACATGCGCCATGCCGAAGACCCGACACCACAAGTATTTCAAGGCTGCTGGGAAGGCCGAATTGTTAACCAAGCGGCCGGGTCTGAAGGCTTTGGTTATGACCCCGTGTTCTATGTGCCGAGTGAAGGCTGTACCGCCGCGAGCCTAAGCAAAGAGCAAAAAAATCAGCTATCCCATCGCGGCCAAGCGATTAAAGAAGTATTGCAACGCTGGCGTCCATAACAATGCCAGTTATTTATATCGCAGCCCAATAGTCGGCTGCACTCCCCTTTATAACAGCGACACAATAGGCACATTTCCTTGGATATTTTAGAACAACTCGAAAGCAAAGTTTTAGACGCTATTTATGCATTAGAAACACTGCGCAGCGAACGTGACAACTTAACAAAAGAACTAGAAGAAGGCTGCGAAGAACTCGCTCAACTGCGCATGAAGCTAGCCGATGCAGATACCCAGCTTTTTGAAGCAGCAGAGCGTTTAGAACATCGCGATACTGCACTGACGGCATTGCAGCAACAACTAGAATCAGCGAAAAAAGACAACGTGCGCCTAGCTCACGAAAAAAGCGAACAGGACGCGAAAATAGCAGCGTTACTAGAAGCCATCGAGCAGTCGGTAACGGCCTGAAAGTCTGATGACACTGCCACCTCTAAGCCTCTACATTCATGTTCCTTGGTGTATACGCAAATGCCCTTATTGTGATTTTAACTCACACAAAGCAGACGCTAACCTACCTGAAGCTGAATACATTGACGCCCTCCTTTCCGATTTAGATCGCGATCTTATTTGGGTACAAGGGCGTGACATTCAGAGCATATTTTTTGGCGGTGGCACGCCCAGCTTATTATCAGCAACAGCCTACGAACGCTTGTTCGTTGGTCTGCAGCAGCGTTTAACCTTTGCTGCCGACATTGAAATCACCCTAGAAGCAAACCCAGGGACGTTTGAGGCTGAAAAGTTTTCCGCTTATCGCAAGCTCGGCATTAATCGCTTATCCATTGGTATTCAAAGTTTCCACCCTGAGCATCTACAAGCCTTAGGGCGAGTGCATGATCGCGACCAAGCTTTACGCGCAATCGAGTTGGCCAAGCTGGCAGGTTTCGATAATTTCAATTTAGATTTAATGCATGGCTTACCCAATCAAACGATTGATCAAGCGCTCGCAGATCTTAATCAAGCCTTGAGCTTTAATCCCAACCACTTGTCTTGGTATCAACTGACCATTGAACCCAATACCGAATTTTATAAGCGCCCACCAACACTGCCGGAAGACGACACCCTTTGGGATATTCAAGAAGCTGGTTTAACTTTGTTGCAGCAAAATGGTTACGAGCACTATGAAATATCTGCCTTTAGTAAACCGGGCAAACAAGCGCGCCATAACGTGAATTACTGGCAATTTGGCGACTACTTAGGAATAGGTGCGGGTGCTCATGGAAAAATTACCCTAGCCAACAGCGGTGAAATTTTCCGTACGCAAAAAACACGCTTACCGAAAGATTACTTAAACCCAGATACCTTACGCGCCACTGCGGTTGAGCCCATTATTGATCAAGATATTGGCTTAGAGTGTTTAATGAACGCACTACGGTTAAAAGAAGGTATTTCGATTAAAGATTTTGAAGAGCGCACCGGGTTATTGCTGTCTGCCGTTGCGGAGCCAATCAAACGTGCTCAAAAGCTGGGTTTATTGCATATAGACAATCGAATTTACGCCAGCGATAAAGGCCAACAGTACCTCAATAATTTGTTATCCTTATTTTTAACCGAGGAAGAATAACGATCTACTGACCGTTACGCTACTTGGTTCAACTGCGAAACCTCCCGCAAATAATTCAATCCACCGTTTTTTCCCATTTCATATCCGGCGGTTAATCTATCAAGTTTCATCGTTAACCGGCTGACATTGAACTCGGGCGGCGGTGCTACAACCCGCACGATACAATCATCCGGCGGGTTCTCAATAAAATCTAAGCTAGCGTTGTAATCATCGCCACGGAATAACATGGCATTTAATAGTTGCGAATTGCTAGAGTTGTGACCAATTAGTCGTTCCATCATCCACTGCGACGACGCCGGCTTTTTGCGATACCCACGTTGGCGCGACAATACCACGGTAATATCTCTTGCTCCCATATTGTAGGCTTGGCGTACTGGAATTGAATCCGCGACACCGCCATCAACATAATATTCGCCATTAACGAGCGGCTGATCTCGATAAGCAAACGGGATTGCACACGTGGCCACCATTAAGTCGTGAACATTTTCGGCGGTTACTCGCATGTAATGCGCACTACCGGTTTCTACGTGAGTAATAGCGGCATACATAGGAATAGCATCGTTAAACTGCTCAGACGCTAGTGGTAACTGTTCGTTAGCGTAATTCCACAACCAATGGATATCAGTGAGATGCCCGCCGCGAAAAAAACGTACTGGACTATAAAATTCACGCTGACGTGCATATTCCAAAATCGCACGTTTACTGCGCTCAGGCTGTTGGCTGATATACCCAGCTAAATTAGTCGCGCCGGCTGAAACGCCAATTGCAAAGTCGAAGTCTTGGTAGCCAGCAAGCATTAAAGTATCAAGCACACCGCTGGCAAAAATGCCGCGCATTGCGCCGCCTTCGACGACGAGTGCGGAACGAGGAGACGTCATAGCGGACCTCCATGGGAAAGTAGAACATTACACAGAGTAGTTCTGCAGGGTAAACCTAAGATTCGGTTTACGATATTTGATAAATTTTATCGAGGTGATAGTTTTTATACAGCGTAAAACTGTCACCAGCAAGACAAAGAGGCCAATAACAAGTACCAACTACTCTCGCGTAACGACTAACTGCTTAAATAGCGGTAAATCTTGCAAGCTCTCAAAACTAGCATCCAAACCTGCCTGCTCACGTAGCGTCTCCGACTGCACAATTGCGCTCTCTAAATCTCGCAGTGCTTCGTCTACATAGCCACTCTCAGCATGTGCACAGGCGCGCTGATAGAGTGCATGACTGTTATCTGGATCAATCGATAAGGCTCGATTCGCTAAGCTTGTCGCCCATTGCGTCTGCCCCATACCTAATGCCGCATCCGCCTTGTAGGTTAATGCCTCAAGGTCATCAGGACGCACTTCTAGAATCTGATCATAGATAGCAATCTTGCTTTGTGGGCTCGCTTCTTGTGAGGCTTTTAACCACAAGGAATGGACTTCATTGGTCAATTCAATCTC
Organism: Thalassolituus oleivorans MIL-1; assembly: GCF_000355675.1. Lineage (NCBI taxonomy): Bacteria > Pseudomonadati > Pseudomonadota > Gammaproteobacteria > Oceanospirillales > Oceanospirillaceae > Thalassolituus > Thalassolituus oleivorans. The sequence continues at coordinate 3,710,053 of NC_020888.1, forward strand.
TTCTTGAGTCGCTGCAATGTGACGTGATTTATGATGCAGCTCGCGCTCTAACTTATCCAAACGCGCTTCGTACGAATCGGTGATACGTTTTATTTCTTCATTAGCAAGTGTTCCCACACGATCTTTAATTTCGCGCAAGGAATTCCACCCGACCAAGACGAGCAAGGTCGACGCGCCCGCAATTAAATAAAAGAAATAAGTCACCGTATCGGTAGCATAGGCCAGCGCTTTATCTGCAACACCCAGCTCACGGTCAACCACTTTTTCAGTCAACTCAAGATGGGTATCGGCGATCATTTGCCGTAAATTTTTCACTTCATCTAGTAAATAGCGCTCAGTGAAAGCGCTATATAAAGGTGCTTGTAGTGAATTAATGGTGTCTTCTGCTTTGGCAACGCTTTGCTCATGTGTTATTGCTTCAGCTTGACCATTTACCGGCTCAGCATGAGCACGAGTCGGTAAAAGAACCAAGGCAGAAACAAACAACAGCATCGAAAGCATTAAATGCAGAGCAACTTTTATTACGCTGTTTGTTCTGCTACCCATGTATCACAATGCTCCACTAGTTGGGAATGCAAGGCTTTCACAGCCGTGCCATAGTCTTGATCAGCAACCAAAAACATCATATCAACCTGACGCATTGCTTGGTGTACCGAGAGGATATTGACGTTCGCATCTGACAGTGCCGAAGAAGCTGACTTTAATAAACCGGGCACTTTCATATCGCTACCAATCGCGCTAACGAGCGCCAGTTTTTCTACGCGAATATCTGCACCGGCGTATGCTTGCTGCAAGCGATCCATCAACCAATTAATTCGTCGCTTATTACCTTTTAGATAAAAAGTTACGGTATTGGCATTAAAGTCTTTGGTTAACACACGGACGCCAGATTCTAAAACGAGATCATTCATTTTCTGGCCGTAGCTAGAGTCTCCGACCATATCTTGATCAAAAATCTCTAAACCCCAGACATTACGTGCGCCCGCAATAATTTCGACTTTCGGCTTTTTACTACTGTAGTCATTACGAATTTCGGTACCGTTATGCTCAGGTTCAAAGGTATTTTTCACACGTAAAATAATATTTCTTTTACGCAAACCTGCTGCCGCTCGAGGGTGAATAGCTTCCATACCCAGATTCGCTAACTGATCGGCCACGTCGTAATTTGTTAAACCAATCGGCTGCACATTGTTAGCACCAACGAGCATAGGGTCGGCAGTACTCAAGTGATATTCTTTATGAATCACCGCTTCGCGCGCGCCAGTAACCGTCGCAATTTTACTGAAGGTCATTTCGCTATAGCCGCGGTCATAGGTACTCATTAAGCCTTCACGGCACTGTGTATAACCAGTAACAATTGGCATTTCAGTCGCTAAATCAACATCAGAAAATGCATAGGTAATATGCTCATCAAATGATTTTTGTGTATCTGAACGCCAATTGGTTAAATCGATAAAACGAGCATTCACATCATGCAATCGCAACAGCTGCACTGAGTTATAAGCACTGTGTGCTTCACCCATTGCACTAAGCATCTCGCGCACACGATGAAGGTGATCATCCAAATGGAAGTGGCCAAACGAACAAACGACCTCAAGGTTTTCGAGGCAGTCTTTTACGTCGGCCATGCGCCCCTGAATAAATTGATCTGCACGTTTACGCACTAGCTCGTGCTCAGAAAACATATCTGAGTTGATATCCAACATCATCTGCATGACTTCGTTTAGCTTGCCTTGCCAAGGGCGATTTTCATCCATTTCGGCAAATAGGGCGTACACCCCAGGCTCCCCAGTTTTTTTATGTTCAAGCAAAGCGTTGGTTAAACCTGAGTAAGCCGAAACCACAAAAATTCGTTGGTAATAAGACGCGGCATCTTGACTAAACGGTACTTGTTTACGCAGCCAGATATTATTTAAAACATCGTTATAGCTACTCATCGACGTGCCGCCAATTTTCTCCACGCTGTGGATATTATTGGCGACGCGATTCGTATTTTTTTCCATAATGGTCATCATTCTATTTCCTGAAATTTCTTATTGAATAAGTTGCTATCACCCTTTGCGGATGACGATTTCAGGATGTCAGTCTGTCAATGTTTCGCCGTCTAACGCGTAAACGCCATTTTCATCGTGAACTTCTTTGCCATTCAACGGTGGATTAAACACACACGCCATTTCCATATCTTCACTAGCACGCAATAGATGCTTATCGTTTTTATCTAAGATGTACAAAGTGCCAGGCTCGATCGGATAGATTTTGCCATCCGCTACGGTTTCAACTTCACCGCGTCCGCTCATGCAATACACTGACTCTAAATGATTTTGATACCAGATAGGGGTTTCGGTATTGGCAAAGATAGTAGTGATATGAAAGGAAAACCCCATATTGTCGTTTTTCAACAACATACGAACACTTTCCCAAGTGCCACCATTTATCGCGCGTTCGGAATTTTTACAATCTTTTAAGGTACGTACAATCATGTTTCTTTAGTCCTCTAAATTAAGATGCTTTTGAAATTTGCTCAGCCATTACATCGCCAATACATGCTTCCAAAATCTTGAGGCCCTTCAATAACTGATCTTCTTCAATCGTCAGCGGCGTCAGAATTTTAACCACTTGGCTATCAGAACCACTGGTTTCAATAATCAAACCGCGAGTAAATGCAAGTTCGGTGATTTTTCCCGCAACTTCACCATTTGCACATTCTAGGCCCTGCATAATGCCACGACCCTTGTGCTTCAATTGGCCACCGTGCTCTGCTTGAATTTCTTTTAAGCGACGACGAATAATGCTGGCTTTATGTTGTACTGATTTACTAAAAGTATCGTCAGCCCAATAGCACTCTAACGCGCGACGTGCCGTTACAAATGCATGGTTATTACCACGGAAAGTACCGTTATGCTCGCCCGGCGACCAAGTATCAAGTTCTTCTTTTAATAACACTAACGCAAATGGTAAGCCGTAACCGCTGAGTGATTTAGACAAGGTAATAACGTCTGGCTGAATACCAAATTCTTCAAAACTAAAGAAAGTACCACTGCGACCACAACCGGCTTGAATATCATCAACAATTAATAACATTTCATAACGCTTACATAGGTCTTGCAAGCCTTGCATCCACTCTTTACTGGCGACGTTTAACCCACCCTCACCTTGAATACACTCAACAATAACTGCAGCTGGATGGCCTAGACCTGAAGACTTATCCTTTAACGCTTTTTCGAAATACGACAGTGTATTGAAGTCACCAAGGTAACCATCAAATGGCATGAACTGCACGCCAGGTAATTCCATGCCAATCGACTTTTTGTAATAGCCATTGGCGGTAACCGCAGCAGCGCCTTGAGTCACACCATGAAAACCATTGGTAAACGAAACAACGGTTGAACGACCGGTATTCATGCGCACAATTTTCAAAGCAGCTTCAACCGCGTTAGTACCTGTAGGACCAGTAAATTGAACCTTGTAGTTCATATCACGCGGTTCAAGGATCAAGTCACGGAAGGTTTCTAAAAACGCACCCTTGGCTTCGGTATGCATATCCAAACCATGAGTAATACCGTCACTCTCAATATATTCAATGAGTGCTTCTTTAAATTTTGGATTGTTATGACCGTAATTTAACGTGCCAGCGCCACCCAGAAAGTCGATATATTCTGTGCCCTGATCATCCGTCAGGAGTGCATTTTTGGCGGTTTTAAATGTCACCGGAAATGAACGACAGTAACCACGAACGTTCGATTCAATATCTTTATAAATACCCATAAATTTTACTCCTGAAGATGTGCGCGGCTTGCCGTAGAGGTACTACCCGCAAGCGCTTTAAAAGGACCGATATGAACCAGCATTTCTGTATCATGCTGGCCACCGAAATGTTGCTCTCTGTCGAACATCACACGCGTATTTAGTGGCGCATCATTTTCTCTAGACAGCTTTTTGAACGTGTTCCACGAGGCATCGTTGCCAGTCGTGATACTCGTATGAAGATGGCGAACTCGACCTTGATGGCGAGTCAATAATTTAGAAAGCATTCTACTGGCCAACCCTTGGCCGCGAGCTTCTTCACCTACTGCTACCTGCCAAACAAACAAAGTATCTGGCTGGTCAGGCAAGAAGTAGCCCGAAACAAAACCGACCACCAAGCCTCCCTGCTCCGCAATCACACAGGTATCGCGAAAATGAGAGCACTGCAACAAGTTGCAATACATAGAATTTTCATCAAGGGGCTTACAACGACCAATCAGCTGATAGACGGTAGATCCGTCTTCTGGATTGGGCTTACGCATAGTGATAATGCTTTGTTCTGTATTCGTTATTGCGTTTTTCTGAGCCAGAGACTGGTTCATAACTTTCATCAGAGTCCGCGTACCGGTGTAGCTTTTGATCGCCCGCACCATTACGTACTCAGTCATTTGCTTAGTACACGAAACAATTTAACACTGTTGGATTTTATTTACAACACTAAACATGTATGCTTTCAACACAGCCAAATAACGCACCAGAATCATGAAAGTGTCATTTATTGGCAAAAATAACGCACAACTACGATGCAATATCACATTAAATTGGACTTTTTTCGTACAATACACGAAACAATATACATAGATGTCTATTCAATTAGACACATCAATTGAGCCGCAATGGTGATCCGAAGAGGATCAGGAGTAAGCATGACCGCAAATATTTCGTACTCTATAGATAAGAAAACCGCTAAAATACCCACTCCGCCAATTTCTAAAGCCTACAAAGACGATATGAATCGATACGATGAAGTGTTGGTATCCCTGCGCCGCATTATCCGTGCAACGGATATGCACTCGAAAAAGTTAAGTAAGATCTCTGGGCTAACATCCCCGCAACTACTGATATTGCAGACATTGCGTTTACATTCAGAGCTGACGGTGGGCGAGTTGGCGCGGAAAATTAGTCTGTCACAAGCAACCGTGACCACCATTATTGATCGCTTAGAAAAGCGTAATTTTGTGAAACGCGAACGCGGTAGCGTCGATAAACGCAAAGTATTTGTCTATCTCACTCCAGAAGCAGACACAGCGTTGTTAAATGCACCCAAGCCCCTGCAAGAAAGCTTTGTGCAACAATTCCAAGATCTGCGCGACTGGGAACAAACTATGATACTCGCGGCTCTTGAACGAGTAGCGCATATGATGGATGCCCAACATATTGATGCATCCCCTGTGCTTGATCTCGGTCAGCTAGACCGAATTGATCCGAGTCATTAAGTGAGCCAACCTGCTTGCATTAACATCTTTGCTCGCCGAGGTGAAAGCCAAGGCGAGCAGTTACAACAAGTTCCGTTATAATCCTATCCACTGATTTTATTCAGTACCCACGTTAATTTGGGCGTGGAAGCCAGAGGGGTATTCCTTCTCCTATGGACGTATTACCTGCCCGCTACTGTTTTCTAATGGAGAATTCTATGACCGACGTCGTTATTGTTGCCGCTACGCGCACCGCTATTGGGTCTTTCGGCGGCTCACTCGCCGGTATTCAGGCGACCGATTTAGGTGCTTTGGTAATACGAGCGTTAATGGAAAAAACCGGCATTGCTGGTGAAGAGGTCAACGAAGTATTGATGGGCCAAGTGCTCACCGCTGGAGTAGGGCAAAACCCCGCGCGCCAAGCGGCAATTAAGGCTGGATTGCCAGCAACGACCTCAGCAATGACGATCAACAAGGTATGCGGCTCGGGCTTAAAAGCATTGCACCTCGCAGCACAAGCCATTGCTTGTGGTGATGCCGACCTGATTATTGCTGGCGGCCAAGAATCCATGTCGAATGCGCCTCACGCTCTACCAAACTCACGTGATGGTCAGCGCATGGGCCCTTGGACTATGGTTGATACTATGATTGTTGATGGCTTGTGGGATGCATTCAACGATTACCATATGGGTATCACCGCAGAAAACATTGCCTGCGAATATGATATTAGCCGTGAAGAACAAGACGCTTTTGCCGCGGCCTCGCAGAGCAAAGCATTGGCCGCCATTGAGGCCGGTCGCTTTGTTGATGAAATCACCCCCGTCTCGATTCCACAGCGTAAAGGCGACCCTATCATTTTCGCCACCGACGAAGGCCCACGCGCTGGCATCACCGCAGAGAAGCTAGGCGGTATGCGTCCAGCCTTCAAAAAAGACGGCACAGTAACCGCTGGTAACGCCTCGTCACTCAATGATGGCGCAGCGGCGGTAATGCTCGCTAGCAAAGAAAAAGCAGAAGCCTTAGGGTTGCCGATTTTAGCGACCATCAAAGCATACGCTAACGCCGGTGTTGACCCGAAAGTCATGGGCACAGGCCCAATTCCTGCGACGAAAAAATGCTTACAAAAAGCCGGTTGGAGCGTGAGCGATTTAGACCTCATCGAAGCCAACGAAGCCTTTGCGGTACAAGCCTTATCAGTGAACAAAGGTTTGGAATGGGATGCTGAAAAAATTAATGTTAACGGCGGTGCTATTGCTCTTGGCCACCCAATTGGAGCGTCAGGCTGCCGTATTCTCGTAACCTTACTGCACGAAATGATTCGTCGCGATGCACACAAAGGCTTGGCCACTTTATGTATTGGTGGCGGTATGGGAGTGTCGCTGGCGATTGAACGCTAAGAATGAAGCACATCGATATCCAATAAAAACGGGGCTTATAGCCCCGTTTTTATTTCCTATTTATTTTGACAATTAACCTCAACAAACTTCACGTTTACTGTGGCAGTTTTCCTCAATGCCTCTTAAGCTGAGTGGATCAAAATTCCACGCGAAGGACAGCTTTATGACTTCTGCTTACACCGTGCCCGGTCAGATGATGACCCAGCCTTTAATTATTTCTGATTTACTCGAATATGCAGCGATGCATCACGGTTCGCACGGGATTGTTAGCCGACGTTTAGAAGGCGATATTCATCAATATACGTATCGCGATGCCTTAGCTCGCAGTAAGCAGTTAGCCAATGCATTAATCTCGTTGGGTGTTCAGCCTGGTGACAGAGTGGCGACGCTGGCGTGGAATGGCTATCGCCATTTTGAGTGCTACTACGGGATATCCGGTATTGGTGCTATCTGCCATACCGTAAATCCACGTTTATACAGCGAACAAATTGAATACATCATTCAACACGCTGAAGACTGCTACGTGTTTTTAGATGCTTGTTTTGCTCCATTACTAGAAACCATTGCTGACAAGCTTACATCAGTGAAGGGCTTCATCTTGATGATCGATGAAGACAAGATGCCGCCAACAACACTACCCAACGCGCAAAACTACGAAACCTTACTAGCCGCAAACAGCAGCGAATATATATGGCCGCGTTTAGACCACGATAGCGCCGCCTGCTTATGCTACACGTCCGGCACGACTGGCAACCCTAAAGGGGTTTTATACTCACAAGGATCTACCGTGTTACATGCGTATGCGAGTCGTAACCCTGATGCATTATGCGTAGGTGCCGACAGTGTCGTCATGCCTGTGGTGCCCATGTACCACGTATGCGCATGGGGTATGCCTTATATCGCACCAATGTCCGGCGCAACGTTAGTACTGCCAGGCGAAGGCATGGATGGCCCCGACCTATACGAGCTAATTAATTACGCCAAAGTCGATTTAATGCTCGGTGTGCCGACTATTTGGTTGCGTTTAGTCGATTATTTAAAAGCTAATAAACTCAGCATTCCGTCGGTTAAAACGGTTGGTGTTGGCGGCTCTGCCTCGCCACGTTCACTGGTTGAAACCTTAGATAAAGATTTTGGCATTTATTTATTGCCGATTTGGGGCATGACAGAAACCTCACCATTGGCAACACTAGGTGCACCGACAAAAGCCATGCAGTCGATGACCGATGATGAACGCTATCGCTTGCAAACCACCGCCGGTAAGCCGATGTTTGGTTTTGAAATGGAAATATTTAACGACGACGATGAACCGCAACCACACGATGGTAAAAGTCGCGGCTATTTACGCGTACGCGGCCCTTGGGTATTGAGCAGCTACTACAAAGTAGATAAAGCCGACTCTTTTTTCATTGATGCAAATGGAAAGTCTTGGTTCGATACTGGCGATATTGCCGTGATTGATGCCAATAGTTATTTGCAAATTGTGGACCGCGCCAAAGACGTGGTGAAATCTGGCGGAGAATGGATTTCTAGTATTGATCTAGAAAATGCCGCCGTTGGTCATCCATGCGTGAAGGAAGCTTGCGTCATTGGCGTACGGCATAAAAAATGGGACGAACGACCACTACTATTTTTAATCAAAACCGACGATGGCGATGTCAGCAAAGAAGAAATTTATACTTTCTTAGAACAGCACGTGGCGAAATGGTGGTTACCGGATGATATTTTATTTGTCGATGAACTACCGCATACCGCAACAGGCAAGCTGCAAAAACGAACCCTGCGAGATGAATACATCGACTATTTAATTAAAGATTAACATCCGTCGTTTTAGTAAAAGCTACTAGAGATCATTCGACCTCTGGTAGCCGCACTGCCATCCAGCTTCCTGCGACGCCCATCACCGACAAAATCAAAATAACGCCGCTTAAACCGATAATGGGAGTCAAGCTACCAACACCCCCAACAAGTAATAAAACCACGCCAATAATGGTATTACTGATGGACACATAATCGGTCCGTTGATTACCCTCAGCCATATTCACGACATAGGTTTTACGTCCCAACCGCACACCTTGATGGGCAACGCTTAAGACAAAATACAAGCCCGGCAATAACCACAAACTTGCTAGCCAAGGTTGTGCTAACGACTCGCATGCTACGACGAGCAAGCCAACAAGTGCCGCCATCAAACCTGATGAAATCATCACACGACGACTAGAAGTATCGGCGAAACGCCCCCAAAACGGCCCAGAAAATAAACTCGCTGCACCACTTGCCATCAAAAACAACGCCATAATACCGATACTTGCGCCGATATTTTGTTGCGCCATTACAACGATAAAAGGTGCGCTTAATGCAGAGCACAATAATAATGAGCGGGTTAATACAAAGTGGCGGAAGCGTACATCTGTTTGCATAAGCGATAAGCGCTTAAACGCTTGCAAAAGACCATTGCGTCCGCCATCAACTTCACCTGCCTGCTCCTCCACACCCGCATAAACTATGGCTGCTAGCCCCCACAAAATTGCAGCACCAACAAAACCTAAGACATACATACCGACGTCAGAGTTATCACTAAGGCCTAATGCCAAGGCCGCGCCCATCGCCAGCGTAATTAAGCCCGCACCACTTGCCGACCAGCCATTCAAACTGCCACGCTGCGACTTAGGAATGGTTTTACCCAGCACATCTTTCGATGCAACAGAATTTAATCCACGAGCCAAACTAAAGATCACCAATAAGCCAATCACCAACCAACCGGCCAAGCTGCCTTCCAGTCGCCAAGCGACCAAAGCAATACCGAGGACGGCCATCGCTTGCAATATACTACCGACCACCCAAACCCACTTTCTCACCGGCATTCTTCTTATAACGCTAGCAATTGCTAATTGCGGCAGTAAAGATCCCGATTCGCGAATAGGCACTAACCACCCCAACAAATAAGCCGGTGCACCAATGGTTTGCATCACCCAAGGTAACGTGATTTTTGGATTAATGAGCGCATCGCCCAGTTTCGATAGGAATAAACTGAGTAACATTTTAATAAAGTTACCCGGCGCTTCTTTGCACGCTTCGGTTCCAATTGTTTCGCAAGCGCGTGCGTCCTCTTCATTAACGAGCTTTTCATATAGCTGCGACGACAATGATTTATTCGCCATGTTTTACCTACTCGTTGTTAATTTAGATCAGAGTTTACCTGTTTTCGACTAGATTTTGCGCCCATAAAAAAACCACCCGAAGGTGGTTGCTTTATGGTGCATGCGGTTTTATGAATGCTTTTGCATGAAGGCTTTCACTTGCGGAGCAATGCTTTCACGGTACTTTCGACCATTGAAAATACCATAGTGACCGACGCCCGGCTCTTCCAGATGCACTTTTTTAGTCTTTGGAATTGAACTGCAAAGTTCAAGGGCACAAGACGTTTGACCTCTGCCGGTGATATCGTCCAACTCGCCTTCAATTGTCATTAACGCCATGTTTTTAATATCTTTCAGGTCAATCGGCTCGCCACGATATTCCATCGTGCCTTTTGCTAATTTCTGATCAATAAACACTTTACGAATCGTATCCAGATAATATTTAGCCGGCATATCCATCACCGCTAAGTACTCGTTATAAAATTCGCGATGCGCTTCAGCACTCTCGCCATCACCTTTAATTAAGTCGTTATAAAATTTAAAGTGCTTATTGACATGGTTATCCATATTCATCGACATAAAGCCCGACAGTTGAATAAAACCCGGATAAACCATCTGCCCTTTACCAACAAATTCCTGAGGAACGCGGCAAATTACATTGTCTTCAAACCACTCTAAATCTTTACCACCAGCATAATCGTTTACTTCCGTAGGACTGATGCGGACGTCAATTGGGCCGCCCATTAGGGTCATAGTTTTAGGTAAATTTTCGTCTCCGCGCTTAGACATCACACTGGCGGCAACCAAAGCCGGAACGCATGGCTGACAAACGGCCAATACGTGGGTATCTGGACCTAAATGAGCCATAAACTCCATCAGATACTGAACATAATCATCAAAGCTAAATTCACCCTCAATCCGCGGAACATCGCGAGCATTTTTCCAATCGGTAATGTACACCTCATGATCCGGCAAAAACTCTCTAACAGTACCACGCAACAAGGTTGCGAAGTGCCCAGATAGAGGCGCCATGATCAATACTTTAGGATGTTTCAAACCACGCGCTCGGCGGCGGAAATGCACTAAATTGCAATACGGTTTCTCAACCGCATTGACATATTCTATGCCGACCTCTCGCCCATCGATTTCAGTGGTGTCTAAAAACCATTCTGGCTTTTCGTAGTAATCAGTTAAACGCTCAACGAGTTCCATTGATGCTCTGAATGTACGGAGAAACCAAGATGAATTTAACGGGCTTAAAGGAAAGTAAAACATCTGCCGCGATTGTCGTGCCATTACATGCATAGGACGCATGACATTCATTATCTGTGCGTTAATTTTATAAAGCATGGGGCACCACCTGTTGCTGAAAAGACCTAAGGCCTCTGATATTCCTGTAATGATTCTGAGCTTAGCGCATTCACGGCACTTTGCGCTCGAATCTCTGCTTCGACGCCAAATCCTGTTCGACGTTCTTGACGATTTGTTTCACACCGTTGTAACACTGAGACAAAAGTGGTCACAGCCAATCTCATCATGGCCTGTATTGCCAACCGAATGGCACTATTAGCCACGCATTCAATGAGTATTTCTTCTATCCTGTTATTTAAACAATAATTAAGAAACCACTATGACTCACCCAGATAAGCAAAGCGACCAGCGCTTTAGTACATTTGCAGAATTCTACCCCTACTACTTAGCCGAACATGGCAATCCAATCTGCCGCGGACTGCATTATGTCGGTTCAGCAATTGCCTTGGGAGTGCTGCTGTACTGCCTTGTAAGCGGTAATTACATAATGCTGCCATTAACATTACTAGCAGGCTATGGCTTTGCTTGGATTGGCCACTTTTTCTTTGAACACAATCGTCCTGCGACGTTCATTTATCCACGCTGGAGCTTTATTGGGGATTGGGTAATGTTAAAAGACTTTTTGACAGGCCAATTACCACAAAAATTAGCAGCCTTTAAAGCACCGCCACGCGATTAAGCGGGCGGGGCATTTAATTGCTAACGCATGTCCGCAATATTTAGGGAGTTGGCGCGAATCTAAAAATTTAGTGGCGAGAAATCCTATCAAGCGATAGCTGAAAGGAACCAAAGCTTAACTCTCCACGAGATTGCATACGGAGCATCAACCACCAGACGATGCCACCGGCCAATAAATTTCCCAAAGCAGCACCAATTAGCAAACCGCGTACACCATCCAGTTGTAAACCAATGACAGCGCCCAACACATAAAACACAAATAGCCTTACCGTGTTTAACACCATCGAAATCACGGTTCTTTGCAATGAGTTCAAGGCCGCGTTTACACATAACACTATCCCCATACCTATGTAACCCAAAGGCAACCAGTGTAGGTACATAACGGTAACTTTCACCACCTCAGCATCCTCCGAAAAGAGCTGCGCTAGCGGTTCTGCTACTAGCCATAACACAGCGCAAATACTGAGTTGCGCGATAACAACTAATCGCAGGCTGTAATTCATAACCAACCAAATACGATCATCATTACCAGCCGCATGATTCTGAGCGATAAAGGCCGGAAGCGTCGCCGTCAGGGCTAAAACTAACGACAAGAGGAAAGAGTCAAAGCGCATACCAACGCCAAAACCGGCAACAGCTGCCTCGCCCGAATTAGCAATCATAGAAAGCAAGATGGCACCAGCCACAGGCACTAGTAGATTGGTGATCATTGCTGGAATTCCCAGCTCAAGCAGCCGTCGCCACAAGGCCAGCATTTGTTTCAGTGTTAACTCCACAAATGACACATAACCCTGGCGAATTTGTTGCTGCATAATGACACCTAAAACAATGGCCCAGCAAATCCCGCTTGCCAAAGATGCACCGCCAATGCCCATTGCAGGAATTGGCCCCAAACCAAAAATAAGCAATGGATCAAGCATGGCATTGAGCATAGCGGCGGCCAACATCATCAATGACGGTAACTTAGTGTTGCCCATTGCTCGCAACGAGGCATTTTGCATCATGAGCGCCAGCAGAAGAATCGATCCCGGCCACCAATACACCATGTATGCCCAGATTTCTGGCAACAACTCGGCATCGGCACCCATCGCCCTAAACAAAGCATCATGATTGAGTACTCCAATAAGCCAAAGCACTGTACCCAAAACAAAACTCAACATTAGGCCGGAGGTTAGCGCCCGTCGCAGGCTCAGTGTGTCGTCAACACCCACTGCTCTAGCGATCAATGCCGACAACGCTATGCCTAAGCCAATCGCCATATTGCTGATCACCATAGTCACTGGCTGAGCAAAACTGACGGCTGCCAGACTTGTCGTACCGAGCAAGCTAACAAACCACGCATCGACGAGACTGAAGAACATCATCGCCAAAATACCAATAATCATTGGGCGTGTGAGTTGATGCAACGTAGCCGCAATTGGCCCACCTAGAATAGCGTTTCTCAAAGTTTGGCTTACCTTGTTATTTTAAAAGCGTTTACACAACCGGCTGGATGACCCTACTTTATACGATCTTGCGACTGATCGAGTGACGCAATTAGATCACCACAGGTAATTCTTTGTCCCTTTTATGTAACCCCTCCTCCCAAGCCATCAGATGTGATCTATCTTTTAACTATTATTCTTATCAGCTCGTCCGGAGACACTCATGAAGTGGTTCACCCCCATGCTGTGCATGCTCAGTATCAATAGCACCTGTCAAGCCGACACGATCACCCTCAGGGCCGATGAATGGTTCCCAGTAAATGGCGATCCGCAAGCCGAACATCGCGGCTATATGATTGATATAGCTACAAAAATCTGGGAATCTCACGGACATAGCGTCGATTACCAGATCATGCCATGGGAGCGTGCAATCGAAGAAACACGTTCTGGGCAAGTCGACTGTATTGTCGGTGCTTATGTCGAAGATGCGCCCGATTTCGTCTTCCCAACATCGGCATTGGGGATGGACGAAAGCCATTTCTTTAGCCTTAGTAAAAACAATTGGAAGTTCCACGGCATCAACTCCTTGAAGCAAGTGCGCCTAGGCGTTGTCGGCGGCTATGCCTACGATGAAGGCCCGCTTGATGCCTACATAGAAAAATATGAAAACAGCAGTCGCGTACAAATAATGAAGGGCAATAACGCCCTAGAGCAAAACATCAAAAAACTGATATCTGGGCGTATAGATTCGATTGTTGAATCACCCATGGTAATGAAAGCCAAACTCAAGAAAATGGGTCTTCATCTAGACATTCAAGACGTAGGAACCATTGGCGATCCAACCCCAATGTACATAGCCTGCTCGCCGCAAAATCCAAATTCGAAAGAGTACGTTGAGCAATTATCAGCAGGCATAGACGAGCTGAGAATAAATGGCGAACTGCACAAGATCCTCAGCCACTACGATATCGACGATTGGGAAGTATCTATTGTTAGTAACAACAAATAGATCTGCATGAACTTTTTCTGTGCATAGCATTCCAACTGCGGTCGCAATTTTGACCGCAGACGCCATCAAACCCTCCCCAAGGCCCATGGTTGCACTTGTAACAGTGGATGGTTATTCTGCGCCCACATATTTTTACGCGCAGAGAGGAAGCTATGCTGAAGCAAACAACCCTACTGGCTGCCCTATTGGCAACTCCGTTCGCCGTCATGGCTGCTGAAGAACAAGGACCTTGGACTGGTGCCGCAGAACTTGGAACTATTTTCACCTCAGGCAACACCGAAACCCAAAGTATCAATGGTAACTTCGGCGTAAAACACGACGGTGAAGTATGGGATTCGGAACTTAAGCTACAAGCTTTAACCAGTAAGGAAGACGGTACAACATCGAAAGAAAAGTACAGCGGCCTAGTGCAGTTCGATCGCAACTACACTGAGCACTCTTACTTGGCTATTGTCGCTCAGCAAGAACGCGCGCGCTTTAGTGGTTATACTTATCAGTCGACCATATCAGCTGGTTACGGTTATCGTATTATCAATGAAGATAATATGGAGCTGGATGCTGAAATCGGTCCTGGTTACCGTCGTGACAAGCTCGAAGCAACGGATGAAATCCAAGAAGAAGCTATTGGTCGTTTCGCACTGAGCTACAATTGGACCATTCGTGAAGGCGTTAAATTCGTTGAGTTATTTTCAGTAGAATCTGGCGACAGCAACACCATCTACAAGTCAGAAACCGGTTTACAAAGCCAAATCAATGGCAGTCTTGCCACTAAGCTGACCTACAAAGTGAAGTACGTTGAAGAAGTACCAGCCGACAAAGAAAACACCGACAGCGAATTTGGTGTGACACTGGTTTACAGCTTCTAAGCAAAATCCCAGTTGTTGGGTTTTCACCGAAACTGAACACAAAAAAGGCCGACATCAATGTCGGCCTTTTTTTGTTGCTGTTCGATTAATCCGCTTTCTCGTCCTCATCACAATCCTCTTCATTCATGAAGCGCTCTTCATCGTGATGTCGCCATTTTTTCTCTTGTTTTTCCTTTTGCACTTGCCATTGAACTTTCTGTTCATCCGTTAGCACAGCGGTTATTTGCTCATTAAATAGGGCCCGTTGGGCATCATGCTGCGCTTTGTCGCCTGGCCATTCTGGCGCAGGATTGCTGGCCATTTTCGCCGCTAACTGCTGACGTTGTGTATCGCTAAGATTTAAATCACGGCTCAGGCGATCCAACAGACTTGCCTGCATACGCGCATGTCGCTCTTTGATCTGCGCCTGAGCTTGTTCTTTTTGCTCCGGCGTTAGTACCGCGTTCATTTCGTCATGCATGGCTTGCTGTAACTGGCGACGCTCGTCGCGTGTTTCGCTGCGCTTTTCTTCCGAAGTACGCAACTCGCTGAATTTATTGCGATAACGGTCTTCGATGTCATCAATACGCTCTTCTTGCTCATCGGTTAGATTGAGTGACTCTTGCCAATCCATTTCGCGATGTTTACCCTCAAAACCCCAAGCTTGAGTTGTCGTTAGCAATACGCTACAAGCAAACAAACTCAAGGTACGTGTTGTACGTGTCATCATATTTTTCATGGGTCATTCCTCTGGCAAGCCAGTTCGTGTTGTCTGAGGTTATACTACTGATATTGAGCCAAAGTTGTGTCCGGCTTTGAAAAGAATTGTCACTCGTGCCTGCGCTCGAAGACTCACTAGCGGCGGAAAGGGTTATGGATCAAGACGACGAGTTATTTTTACAAGAGATGCAGGGCGTAGAGCGCATTCAAATTCGAGAGAAAGTGACTCTACGCAAAACACCATTAGTCGGCGATGCAGAGGCGCGCCGCCAAGCAGCCCTCGACGAAACTCATGCGCTGAAACGCGACCCAAATCATCTGAGTACAACAGACGTGGTTCGTATTGGCCCACATGATGTGGTCGGCTTCAAACGCCCTGGTATACAGGACGGCGTTTTTCGTAAGCTGCGTCTGGGTAAGTACGATATTGAGGCACGCTTGGATTTACATCGCCGAACCATAGAGCAAGCACGCCAAGAGGTGTTTCGATTTGTGCGCGACTGTTTGGCTGCCGATATTCGTAGCGTGCTCATATTACCGGGCAAAGGCGACCGCAGTATTGGCGATCCAGCGGTACTGAAGAGCTATTTAGCGCATTGGCTGGAAGACTTAGACGACGTCCAAGGGTATCACACAGCTCAACCTCATCATGGCGGTAGCGGCGCTTTTTATGTACTGCTACGCAAAAGTGATCGTAAGAAGCAGTTAGCTCGGGAGCAATTTAGCAAAGGGCGAATCTAGCCCTTTGCTTAATAGTCTCAGTTACCATTCTCGCGTGCTATTTGGGCATCCAGTTCAGCAATACCTTCCGCCATTAGGGCATGGCAACGCTCTGCCAAAGCTTTCACATCGTCTTTGGTCATGCCTTCAGTACTGATTGGCTCTAAGTACTTAGCTAACGCACGTCCAGATTTCCAACGACCAAGATCTATATTCTTATGGGTGCTGCTGTAACAAATAGGCACCACAGGGATACCCGCTTCAATCGCTAGAACAAAAGCACCACTTTTAAATGGCAATAAACCTTTGCCTCGACTGCGAGTTCCTTCCGGGAAAATATACAGTGCGCAAGCACGTTTATTTACTAGGTTGGCGACGGTAGCCATGGTTTCCCATGCTTTGCTTTTGTTGCCACGGTCGATAAATATATTCCGCGCCAACCAAAACAGCAGCCCAAACACTGGGATGTACATCAAATCCTTCTTACCCAAAATAGCGATATTGCCGGGTAATAAACCTGGGTAGATAAATACATCCAAACTATCTTGATGATTTGCCAAATACACAGCTTGACCATTCCCCACAGGAGACTCATTCAAGCCTGTCATTCGCACGCCCAGAATATAGCGGCCCCACGAAAATAACTTAGCGCAATCGCGGGTATTGTTGGGATGAAAAGGTCGAACGATGCATAGCAACAAACCCGCAGTACAACCCAAAATAAAATACGGAATTAATAAAGCGGCACGCAGCGCAGGTAACATAGGACTCTCTATACCTAGAACAATAGGATTTGCATTGTTGGGACAATAGACCGGATCAGCAAGGTGCTGATCCGTCATTACTCAGTGCCTTAAATGCAAATACCCTAATGCACTCAAGTACGTTTATTAAAACTTAATTACCTTAAGAATAGCTGATACGCCGTATTCTCGGTTTCATCCCAATAACCGTAGCCTAGCTCTTCCAGATAGCCATGCAATTGATCGCGCTTGTCGTCAGTAACTTGCAAGCCCACCAGCACACGACCAAACGCGGCCCCGTGATTGCGATAATGAAACAACGAAATATTAAATTTCTTACCTAACTTGCGTAAAAAATTCAGCAAAGCCCCCGGACGCTCAGGAAACTCAAAGCGATAGACACGCTCATCAGTGACTGCCGCTGGCGCATGACCGCCGACCATATGGCGAATATGATATTTAGCAATTTCGTTATCGGTAATATCAAGCACTGGGTAGTCGTCGCCATGCAGCTCAGCCAGCAGAGCATCACGAGCACCGACTTCTGCACCAACTTTTACACCCACATAGATCTGCGCTTTGCCTTCATCAGCGAAGCGATAATTAAATTCTGTGATCGGGCGCTTACCAAGCAAGCTGCAAAAACGCTGAAAGCTACCCGGCTCTTCCGGAATCGTAACCGCCAAAATGACTTCGCGACCTTCACCGATTTCAGCCACTTCAGAAATGTAACGCAGGCGATCAAAGTTCATATTGGCACCACTCATGATGGTGACTAGATTTTGATCACGACACTGTTCGCGCTCAACGTACTTCTTCAGTCCAGCTAAGGCTAAAGCGCCGGCAGGCTCACAGATGGCGCGGGTATCATCGAAAATATCTTTAATCGCCGCACAGATCTCATCCGGCGTACAGGTGATGACTTCATCAACATGATCTTTGCAAACTTCCCATGTGTGCTTACCGATTTGAGCGACAGCGACGCCATCAGCAAAAATACCAACCTGTGGCAAGACCACTCGATCTTTCGCCGCAAGGGCTGCCGCTAAGCATGCCGATTCGGTGCTTTCGACAGCAACGATACGAACTTGCGGTGCTAGTGCTTTTACAAAAGCGGCGATGCCCGCACACAGGCCACCACCACCTACCGGAATAAAAATGGCATCAGGGGCTGTACTTAGCTGACGCAGAATCTCCATTCCTACGGTACCTTGGCCAGCAATGATATCGGGATCATCATACGGGTGGATGTAGGTGTAGCCTTTCTCCTCCACCAGCTTTTGCGAGTGCGCTAACGCTTCATCAAACGAATCGCCAAAAAGAACAACCTTAGCGCCACGGGCTTTTACCGACATCACTTTGATTTCGGGTGTCGTACGCGGCATAACAATAATGGCCTTAATGCCAAGCTCTTTCGCTGCTAATGCTAAGCCTTGCGCATGGTTGCCCGCGCTGGCAGCGATCACACCGGCGGCTTTTTCCGCATCGGTTAATTGCACCACCTTGTTGTAAGCACCGCGCAACTTAAACGAGTACACTGGCTGCTTATCTTCACGCTTGACCCAAATTTGATTACCCAATCGCTCACTTAAGAAGTTAGCGACATGCAAGGGGGACTCTATGGCGACATCATAGACGCGCGCTGCGAGTATTTTTTTGAGGTAATCGTTCAACATACGGGTATCCAATGCGGAGAGTGCCAAAAATGTAATACGCAAGGCGCGCATTGTAACGCATCAATGCATATAATTCGCCGTATCCTTACTTAACTCAGTGACCCACCATGACCCAAGACGAACTGAAACGCGCCGTTGGCCAAGCCGCGGTCGATCTCATCAAACCCCAACTCGACGACAACAGCATTGTCGGTGTTGGTACTGGCTCTACCGCCAACTGTTTCATCGATGCTCTGGCCAGCATCAAACACTTGTTTGATGGCGCGGTTGCTAGCTCCGAAGCGTCAGCACAGCGTCTGCGTGATCATGGTATTCACGTGTACGATCTAAATGCCGTAGACAGCCTTGATGTTTACATTGATGGCGCTGATGAGATCAATGATCGTCTTGAAATGATCAAAGGTGGTGGTGCGGCACTGACGCGTGAAAAGATCGTTGCCGCGGTGGCAAAACAATTTATCTGCGTCGCCGATGAAACAAAACTGGTGGGTTTGATGGGCACTTTTCCACTACCGGTCGAAGTTATTCCAATGGCGCGTTCATATGTGGCGCGCGAATTGGTCAAACTGGGCGGTGACCCAACTTGGCGTGAAGGCGTAATTACCGACAACGGCAATGTCATTTTAGATGTGTACAACATGCAGATCAGTTCACCCGCTGACTTGGAAACCCGCATCAACCAAATTACCGGTGTTGTCACCAATGGTTTGTTTGCTCTGCGTCCAGCGGATGTATTGCTCCTAGGAACTCAAGATGGCGTTAAAACCATTCGTGGCGCATAACCCGACCCTATGTTGAAAACATGCTACGGATGGCTTTGGCGTTTTCTTCTTGCCCTGCTGGTACTTGCAGCACTCGCAGGCGCAGGGCTGTTTTTTTTACCCTCGCTATTACAGCCCATGCTCAACCAAATACTGCCGCTGTTGTTGCGCGACAGTGTGGGCCCGAATAGCGAGTTGCACGTCGACCACGTTGGCTGGCGCAATATCAATATTGATCATTTGCGCTTAATGCCAGACGCCAACACCCAGATAGATATCAGTAATCTTCAGCTAAATTATGATCC